>JASKKI010000033.1 GCA_030154225.1 Clostridia bacterium
GCTCATGTTGTTTTTGGACGGCCTTCTCGCCACCACCCTGTTCAATCTTTTGACTTCTTACCCTGAGGTCTTCTAATTTTGCTCGAGTACTCATATCTTTTAACTCCCTTCTTGATATTTAAGCAATTAGATTGAAAATTAAAATGAATATTTAATTATTTAATTTTTCCAAAGATGATTTTTACATCAAAGGCAAAAATCCTCTAAAATTGTCATATGAAATACTGTATTCTTTTTTATATTTTAAAATACCCCAAAAAAACCCTCAAGACACAGGTCAAATAAATTTACTTGCAACTATCATGCCAAACATTAAAATGAATTAATAGTGAATGATTGAAAGTGGACAAAAAATTTTAGTTTTATTGTCTGGAGTACATCAGTGTGGCGGTTTTGGGGCACAGAAAGTCGTACTAAGTGTTGGTTCTCTTATTATCAGATGAGTTAGAGTTGTTTGACAAGAATAAAATATTATTAAGAGTTCTTTTAGATATTTTTAAAAAATTCTAGCAAAGTAGTAGAAAAGAATGTTAATATTATTTAAGGAAATAAAAATTATTTTAAAAAAGTGTGTATAGAAATTTAGTACATAAGCGATGATGCAAATTTACATCAAAGCTATTCTTAATTGCATCAATAAGTTTATAATTTAAAATAATAGAATATAACTTAATAATAACTTAATATTTTGAAACTAAAGTAAAAACCGATGCGTATCTGCATCGGTTTTTTTGTTAGCAATTTTTAAAATCGTCCAAAATTGCGGGAATTTTATACTCAATTTTTTTGGCATGATTATTGCAACTGATAAATTGTGAAAGTAAATGTATTTAGTTTTTGAAGGGAGGTCTTAAAGAAGATAATAAGCTTATTAACATTGTACAAGTTTTTGGGTTTACCCCAAAAAATAAAGATTAATTAATTAAAGGGAGGTATAAGTATGGTATTTGATTTAAAGTTTACTGAAGAACATGAAAGAATTCGTCAGATGGTCCGTGATTTCGTTGAAAAGGAAGTAGCTCCTGGAGCTGCAGAAAGAGACGAAGGAGAAGATTTTGCACCGACATATGAACTTCTTAAAAAAATGGGTAAATTAGGTCTAATGGGACTTCCTTATCCACAAGAATACGGTGGCGCAGGAGCAGACCAAATTGCTTATGCTTTAGCAGGCATGGAAATTAATAAAGTAGATGCTTCTTTAGGTTGCGCTTATTCAGTTCACATTTCATTATCTGGTTGGCCTATTTTCCACTATGGTACAGAAGAACAAAGACAAAAATATTCAGTTCCCATGTTTAAAGGGGAAAAATTAGGTGCTTTTGGACTAACTGAGCCCAATGCAGGTAGTGATTCTGGTGCCAGTGAATGTACTGCAGTTTTAGAAGGGGATCATTATATTCTGAATGGAACAAAATGTTTTATAACAAATTCTGGTTATGCTGATATATATGTAGTATTTGCTATGACAGATAAATCTAAGGGTGTAAAAGGTATAAGTGCTTTTATCGTTGAGAAAGATACTCCTGGATTTAACTTTACAAAGCAAGAAAGAAAAATGGGTATTCGTTCCACTGTTCAACGGGTAATTGAAATGGAAAATGTTAAAGTACCTAAAGAGAATTTATTAGGTAAAGAAGGCGAAGGTTTTAAAATTGCCATGACTACTTTAGATGGTGGAAGAATTGGTATTGCTGCTCAAGGAGCAGGTATAGCTGATGGTGCTTATGAATATGCTCTTAATTATGCTAAGGAAAGAGTACAATTTGGTAAACCAATTGCTGCTCAACAAGTCATTGCTTTCAAATTGGCAGATATGCACACCAAAATTGAAGCTGCTAAGTTATTAACTCTACAAGCTGCATGGAAGAAAGATAATAAGATGCCGTATAGTAAAGATGCAGCAATGGCTAAAATGTTTGCTACAGATACTGCTATGGAAGTAACAACTGAAGCTGTTCAAATACTAGGTGGAGCAGGCTTCCTCCGCGACCATCCAGTTGAACGTATGATGCGTGATGCTAAGATAACACAAATCTATGAAGGTACAAATGAAATTCAAAAACTTGTTATTTCTGGTCAAATTTTAAGATAAGTCAAAATAATAAAAATATATAGTTGCTTGTATCTATCCGGCCTAGTTCTTTTAAAAAGGCTGGGCCGGATAATACAGTTTGAGTTCTAAATTCTGAGGACTCATTTTTTGAAAAATGGGAGGATTGCTGATGGCTAAAGTGATTTCCATTGCAGAAGCTGTAGATATGGTTCAAGAAGGAATGACCATTATGGTCTCTGGTTTTTGGGGAATAGGTGCGCCTGAAAAAGTTATTGATGCTTTAGTAGAGAAAGGCACCGGAAACTTAACAGGTATTTCCATTTCTACGTCATTGGTAGATAGAGGAATAGGTAAATTAGTTGCAAATCGCCAATTCAAAAAAGTAATAGTATCTTATATTGGAAGAAATCCTGCAACAATGGAGCAATATGAAGCTGGCCAATTAGAAGTTGAATTTGTTCCCCAGGGGACTTTAGCTGAAAGGATTCGGGCCGGTGGTTTCGGACTTGGGGGAATTTTAACTCCTACAGGTGTGGGAACTGAATTGGAAAAAGGAAAACAGAGAATGACTATTGACGGAAAAGACTATCTTTTAGAATTACCTTTAAAAGCAGACATAGCTTTAATAAAAGCTCACAAAGCAGACAAGTCAGGAAACCTGATTTATCGTAAAGCAGCTCGGAACACTAATCCTCTTATGGCTGCGGCTGCAGACATCACTATTGTCCAAGCTGATGAAATCGTGGAGACCGGTATGATCGACCCTGATGAAGTAATGACACCTGGAATCTTTGTCGATTATCTAGTCCAGGGTTGAGGAGGTAAAAGTAATGGATAAAAAAGAGCTTATTGCTAAGCGTGTTGCCCAGGAATTTAAAGATGGGGATTTTGTTAACCTGGGGATAGGTATTCCCACTTTGGTAGGTAACTATATTCCTGAAGGTATTAACGTATACCTTCATTCGGAAAACGGGTTTACCCATATTGGACCTATGCCGAAAGATGAAAGTGAACTAGACCCAGACCTTATTAATGCCAGTGACCAACATGTTACAATTCTTCCCGGTGGAGCATTTTTTGATAGTGCAGTATCCTTTGGGATTATTCGTGGTGGTCATCTTGATGCTACTGTACTGGGTGCATTAGAAGTTGACCAGGAAGGTAACCTGGCCAACTGGAAAATGCCTGGTAAAAAAACTGTAGGTATTGGCGGTGGAATGGACCTGGTTTCCGGGGCCAAAAGAGTTATTATTGCCATGGAGCATACATCAAAAGGAAGCCCCAAAATAGTAAAAAAATGTGAAATTCCATTAACAGGCTTAAAATGCGTAGACTTAATTGTTACGGAAATGGCTGTAATTGAAGTGACTGAAAACGGACTTCTTTTAAAAGAGTTAGCACCGGGTGTTACTGTTGATCAGGTTCTAGCTGCTACAGAAGCTGAGCTTATTTTAAGTCCAGATATAAAAACTATGAATGTTTAAGTCTGTAAATCATCGGGAGAATCAAATGAAAGTATAATTTTTCTTTGATTTACTCCTTAAATAGTTATCTTTATTAGATGATAACTTAAAATGACCATATTTTAACAACTCAATAAAGTTTAGTAAGGAGAGAGGATTGTGAAAAATACCGCATTTGTTTTTCCCGGTCAAGCTACACATTATGTAGGGATGGGTAAAGAAATTGCTGAAGCGCATAAAGAAGCAATGGAAATTTATGATTTGGCTTGTGACCTAACTGGAGTAGATATCAAAAAACTGTGTTTCGAAGGACCTGAAGAAGTACAAAGGTTGACTGAAAATAACCAACCGATTATTCACACTACAAGTTTAGCTATTTTAAATGTTTTGGAAAAAAAATATGGATTAAGTGCTGACACTACAGCAGGTTTTAGTTTGGGGCAGTATTCGGCTTTAGTGTATGCTGGTTCATTACAATTTAAAGATACAGTTTCCCTTGTAAAACAAAGGGGTATTTTCATGCAAAATGCTGTTCCTGTTGGTAAAGGCAAAATGGTTGCTTTGCTTGGTTTAGATAGAGAAGAAATATATAAAATTGTTGAAGAATGTCTACCTTTAGGTCATATTGAGCCTTCCAATTTTAATTGTCCTGGTCAAACTATTGTTGCGGGATATAATGCTCCAGTTGAAAAAGCTGCCGAGCTAGCTGTTGAGAGAGGTGGCAAAGCTAGTTTCTTAGCAGTAAGTGGTCCTTTCCACACAGTTTTGCTTAAAGAGGCTGGAAAACAATTAGTGAAGGAAATAGAAAGAAGGAATATTGAAGTAAAAGATCCTAAAAAAAGGTATGTAGATAATGTTACCGGAAAGTTTGAAACAAGCAACCTGAAAGAATTATTAGGGCAGCATGTTTACAAACCTGTAAGATGGGAAGACTCTATGGATACAATGCTAGAAGCAGGAATAGATACATTTATTGAAATTGGTTCGCAAAATTTTATCACTAACCTTAATATTCGGTGTGCAGAAAAACATGGTATTAAAGCTAACTGTATCAATGTTAGGGATTTAGAAACACTGGATAACTTATTGCGCTTCATAGACAAACAAAAAATATAAAAAGTATAGAACATCTTTTTATAAAAATTTAATTAAGAGGAATTAGAAAAGACTTAACAACGTTGCATAAATCACACAACTAGTCTTGTACTTTAAATGTTACGCGAGGTATGTATATGCAAAATATTGCACCAGTAGGTAAAGGCAAAATGGTTGCTTTAGTTGGGATGGAAAAAGAAGAAGTCTTAAAAATAATTGAAGATACGAAAGAGTTAGAACATATGCCTTTTGATACCATCTTTCTGTTAGAAGCAGGGAACAAACTAAAGCAAGAGTTGGAGAAGATTGAAGTTAAAAATCCTCGAATGAGTTATGTCGATGAAGATTTTATTAATATCATGCTAAATAAGGATGTGGATACATTTATTGAAATCGAGCCTCAAAGTGTGCTTGCTGATTTTAACAAAAGATTTACAGAAAAAAAAGGCATCAAGGTTCGTTGCTTCAATGTTGAAGACTTAAAAACTTTGGAGGAACTTTTGCATAATTTGGATAAGCAGAAAGGATAAAAATAAATACATGTTGAACTTAATTAAAAATATTCTAAAAAGGAGTGGTAATTCATGGAATTCAAAAAAGTATTGATTATTGGCGGAGGACAAATGGGTAGTGGTATAGCCCATGTTATGGCTCAAGCCGGAATTCAAGTTGAAATTCGTGATGTTAGCCAGGAAGTAGTAGATAAAGGTATTGCCAGCATTGGTAAAAATATCGATAGAATGATTAAAAAAGGTAAAATGACTGAAGAAGAAAAACAAACAATTCTTTCCCGCATTAATGGTGGAGCGGAATGGGGCGCAGCAGATTGTGATGTTGATTTAGCAATAGAAGCTGTAACTGAAAATATGGCTTTAAAGCTGGATATCTTTAAGAAATTAGATGAACTATGCCCTGAAAGAACTATTCTGGCAACAAATACTTCATCTTTACCAGTAACAGCCATTGGTGCTGTAACTAATCGTCCTGAAAAAGTTGTTGGCATGCATTTCTTCAGCCCTGTTTATTTAATGAGACTGGTTGAGGTAGTTAAAAGTTTAGCAACTAATGATGAAACTGTTGCGGCAATTATGAAACTTGCCTCCGACATTGGAAAGAGTCCTGTTGAAGTTAGTGACTTCCCGGGTTTCGTAGGAAATAGGATTATGGTTCCAATGATGAATGAAGCTGTTTATACTTTATACGAAGGTGTAGCTGATCCTAAAACTATTGATGATGTTGCAGTTTTAGGCTTTAATCACCCCATTGGTCCACTTCGTTTAATAGATGCTATCGGTTTAGATACAATTCTTTATGTAATGGAAGTATTATATGAAGGATTTGGCGATCCCAAATATCGTCCATGCCCATTACTTAGAAAATATGTTGAAGCAGGATGGCTGGGTAAGAAAGCTGGTAGAGGCTTCTACAATGATTATAAATAATTAACTGGGAAAGGATGGTGTATTATGTCTGAAAATAAAAACGTTCTTTTTGAAAACCAGGAAGGAATTGGAATTATTACTATTAACCGTCCTAAAGCCTTAAATGCATTAAATATAGATGTATTTAACGAGCTTTCTCCCCTTCTTGATGAAATAGCTAAAGATAATTCCATTAGAGTAGTAATTATTACCGGTAGTGGAGAAAAATCTTTTGTTGCCGGTGCCGATATCACTTATATGTTACCTATGTCCAGTCCGGAAGGAAAGGCCTGGGGTGAAGTTGGTCAGGGAGTATTTAATAAAATCGAGAAACTTCCTCAACCCGTTATTGCTGCGATAAACGGATTTGCCTTAGGTGGTGGTTGTGAATTAGCTATGGCTTGTGATATTCGTATTGCTTCGGAAAAAGCCAAATTTGGTCAGCCAGAAGTTGGACTAGGTATAATTCCCGGTTTTGCTGGGACCCAAAGACTACCCAGACTAGTTGGAAAAGGTAGAGCTAAAGAACTTTTATTTACCGGTGATATGATTGATGCCCAGGAAGCCTATAGAATTGGATTGGTAAATAAGGTAGTTAGTCCTGAAGAATTAATGGATGCTGCTAAAGGTATGGCTAAAAAGATTATGAAACATGCTCCATATGCAGTTCAATTATGTAAGGAAGCTGTTAATGTCGGTATGGAAGTAGACCTGGAAACTGGTTCTAAATATGAAGGTGCACTCTTTGGTGTAACTTGTGCTACTGAAGATAAAAAAGAAGGTATGACTGCCTTTGTTGAAAAAAGGAAACCTAATTTTACCGGGAAATAAATTGATGCCAGAGACCCTCGTATATCTTACTCATGCGAGGGTCTTTTTAAAAAACACCTATCTTTAAATTCTATGGAAAGTAGGGATTTTATTATGACCAGTAATGATAAAGCCATTTTAGATAACTTTGCAAGGCTGGTACCTTTAATGAACGACATGATGCCCATTGATATCGGGGTAGGATTGTTTGATACGGAAAAATGTATAATTTACACACCAGGTAAACTTATGGACCTGGGCGCTAAGGCTGGTGACCCGATCAAAGTTGGTAGTGGAGTACATCGTGCCATAAATGAAAAACGTAGGATTTTTCTCCGGATAGATAAATCTGTATACGGTAGACCGTATCTGGTTGTAGCTGTACCCATATTTAATGACAGTAAGGAAGTTATTGGAGGAATAGCGATAACTGAACCTCTTGATAAATTTGATGAAGCCAGAGAAATAGCAAATAAGTTATTTGAAAGTACTAGTATCTTAGCCAGTACAACAGAGGAAATTTCGGCGCAAACTGAAGAAATATCATCTGTTTGTCAGAATTTATCTTCAAGTGTAGAACATACAAATGATCAGATCAAAGAAATGGATCAAGTACTCGGGCTAATAAAAAACATCGCCGGTCAGACCAATTTACTAGGTCTTAATGCAGCTATCGAATCAGCTAGAGTAGGGGAAGTTGGTCGTGGGTTTGGTGTTGTAGCCGATGAAATAAGGAAATTGGCAACAAATAGTAGTAATTCTATAAAGAAAATTTCGGATGTAATAAATAAAATTCAAGCAGATAGTGAAGAAGTTTTTCAACAAATTAATTATATAGATAATGTAATGGCCCAAATTGCAGAAGCTACTGCAAATGTCGTCGGAGCAGTTCAGCAGGTAGCAGCCATGGCTGAAAATCTTAACCATCTAGCGGAATCATTAGAAAGTGATGAATAAAACAAAAAGATAAGTATTAATGAAAGGGGTTTCAAGATTGAAAATCCTAGTGTTGGTCAAGGAAACTTTTGATACGGAAACAAAAATTGTTCTAGAAAACTCCAAAAAAATAAATA
Organism: Clostridia bacterium; assembly: GCA_030154225.1. Taxonomy (GTDB): domain Bacteria; phylum Bacillota; class Peptococcia; order Peptococcales; family BICA1-8; genus JASKKI01. Next base: position 7,916 of record JASKKI010000033.1, read on the forward strand.
ATGAAGGTATTAAATATATAATTAATCCTTATGATGAATTTGCCATTGAAGAAGCATTAAGAATAAGAGAAAAGTTTGGTGGGGAAGTTGTAATTTATTCCGTAGGTAGACGGGAATCCGAGGTTACACTTAGAAATGGTTTGGCTTTAGGTGCTGATAAAGCAAAGTTAATTGTTTCAGAAAAAATAGATAGTATTACCGTAAGTAAACTTTTAGCCGAAAACATTACAAAAGAAGAGTTTGAAATAATATTATCAGGATGGATAGCTATTGATGATAATAATGCTCAAGTACCTGCGCGTCTGAGTCAATTATTAGATATTCCATTAGTAAATGTTGTAACTAAGATAGACTTTAGTGATGATAAAATTATTTGTCATCGCGAAGGTGATAATACAGTAGAAATTATTAAAGTAAGTCCTCCGGCTATGATAGCTGTACAACGGGGCATTAATGAACCACGTTATCCAACGGTTAAAAATATCTTACAGGCAAAAAAGAAGCAAATTGATTTAATTATTTCTGAAAATAATGAAGATATAAATAGAATTAATATTACCTATCAACTTCCAGAAGTTAAAAAAGCAGGACTAATCATTGATGGTTCGAAACCTGAAAAAGCAGTAAATATATTAATTCAAAAATTAAAAGAAGCTAAGGTTTTATAATTTATTTAAAAGTATAACTTTCTAGTCACATAATTGCTGCAGGAGATTATTTTTAAACGAGGTGTACATTGATGGATAAAATTCTTGTTATAGTTGAACATAAAAATGGTTTATTAAAAAAGGTATCCCAGCAGATACTGGGATTTATTAGTGATTTTTGTCGGCAAAGTGAAAAAAAAATATTGGTACTAATCTATGGTGAAAAAATAGCTGAAAGATTATTTGAAGAGGTTGCGAGCTGGGGTGCTGATGAAATTATTACCATTGAGAATCAATGTTTTGCAAATTATAATCCTGCAATATTTATCCCAACAATAGCCGATGTTATTAAAAAAAATAGTCCACAACTTGTTTTCTTTGGTAATACAGCCGTAGGTAGAGATTTATCACCTAGATTAGCACAATACTTTAATTCTTATATGATAAGTGATGTTATCGATATTAAGATTGAAAAGGATAAATTTTGTTTTACTCGACCAGTTTATGGTGGCAAACTTTTTGAAGAAGTAGAAACTAACGGAGAACTGGTTTTCGTAACAGTTCGACCGAATTCTTTTGGGAATAGTGTTAATTATCATAAGAATCCTCATATTTATAACATAGAACCCAAAGCCATAACAAACTTTTCTTATATGGTTAGTGATATATTGAGAAAGGAATCGGAGGAAAAGTCTTTAAGCGAGGCAGAAATAATTGTCAGCGGTGGAAAAGGCTTGAAAAGCGCCGAAAATTTCGTACTTTTAGAAGAATTGGCTCGAGTTTTAGGAGCTGCGGTAGGGGCCTCAAGATCAGCCGTAGATGCCGGTTGGCGTCCATATTCATCCCAGGTGGGACAAACAGGTAAAACAGTAAAGCCTAAATTATATATAGCATGTGGAATTTCTGGAGCTATGCAGCATTTAGCAGGGATGTCTACCTCTCAGGTTATTGTTGCTATTAATAAGGATCCTGAAGCACCCATATTTAAGGTAGCAGACTATGGAATTATAGGAGATCTTTTTGAGATAGTTCCGGTATTAACTGAAGAATTAAAAAAAATATTTAAAGATTAAGATGAGGAGGGCTACTTGTGCCAACTAGGGAGATCTACTGGAATATTTCAAATCAGGCGATTATGTACATTATTTTGGTAATTGCATTGCTCTTTTTTATAAATGGATTATATAAACGTTATAAGTTTTGGCACATGGGGCAAGAAGATAAAAGAAACTTAAATATAAAAAGGTTTCTAAAAAATATTTTAACACATAAGACTATTTTAAGAGATAATTTGCCCGGTGTAACGCATTTAATGTTATTTTGGGGATTTATTCTCTTATTTATAGCAACGGTGATTATCGGTATTGAACATTATTTGCATTTAGAAATCCTTAAAGGTAAATTTTATTTAACATACTCTTTATTAACTGATTTGTTCGGACTAATAATTCTTATAAGTTTATTTATTACATTTTTTCGCAGGTTATATAAACCACAGGAAAAAATAGATAAAAAACCAGAGGATTATATAGTTGTTTTACTAATAGCTTTTATTATTTTGACAGGTTTTATAATTGAAGGATTAAGATTAAACGTAACAAATGTCCTCTGGAAAAAATGGTCACCAGTGGGACTCTTGTTTAGTCTGGGATTTAGAGGATTATCAGTTTCTTTTCAACAAACCTTACATAAATTTATCTGGTGGATTCATGTTGTTTCTGTCGGTTTATTCATCGCCTATATACCTTATTCCAAGTTATTTCATATTATTGCAGCTCCTCTTAATCAAATATACAGTGATGAAAATTCAGGTAAAATTTTGAAAGATTTAGATTTGGACGATGATGAAAAAGAAACCTTCGGTGTAGGAGAGATAAAAGATTTTACCTGGAAACAGCTATTAGACCTTGATGCTTGTACCCGATGTGGAAGATGTCAAAATGAATGTCCGGCTTATCTTTCAAAGAAGCCATTAAACCCTAAAGAATTCATACAAAGTCTTAAAAAAAATAACCAAATTTCCCCAGAAACAATATGGTCTTGTACAACCTGTTTTTCATGTCAAAACAATTGTCCCGTTGATGTAGAACACATTCAAAAAATTGTTGACATGCGTAGGTATTTAGTACTAACAGAAGGCGAAATGCCTAAAGTATTGCAAACAACATTTAGGAATCTTGAAACCAATGGGAACCCTTGGGGTATAGGCTGGACATCAAGGGAGCTTTGGGCTCAAGACCTTGGTATTATTGCTAATTCTGAACCCATGGATAATGATACTATTCTTTATTGGCCGGGATGTTTCGGTGCTTTTGATGAAAGAAATAAGCTTGTCTCAAAAGCTCTGGTCAATATATTGAAAAAGGCAAATATCAAGTTTAGTATTTTAGGAAATAGTGAAAAATGTTGTGGTGACTCTGTACGTAGGTTAGGTAATGAATATTTATATCAGATGTTAGTTTTGGAAAATATTGAAAATATGCGGGGTAAAGGAGTTAACAAGATTGTTACCCAATGTCCCCATTGCTATAATACCCTAAAAAATGAATACCCAAAATTTGGAGGGGATTTTAAAGTATTTCATCATACTGAATTAATTGAAGAATTAATAAAAGAAAGAAAAATTATCCCGGAAAATTATCCTGAAATAAAAGTGACCTATCATGATCCATGTTATTTAGGTAGATACAATAATAAATTTGCTACCGTTAGAAATATATTTAATTCAATAAATAGTATTAGTTTAATTGAGATGGAGCCAAAGGAAGAAAAAAGTTTTTGTTGTGGTGCCGGGGGAGGAAGAATGTGGTTAGAGGAAGATCAAGGATTTAAAATATCATCATTAAGGGCCTCCCAGGCAATGTCTACAAAAGCTGAGGTTATCTGTACAGCTTGCCCATTTTGCTTAACAATGTTAAGTGATGAATTGAAAGAAAAGAACTTGAAAGTTATGGATATTGCTGAAATAATTAATAAAAAATAGAGGGAATTTAGAGAAAATTGAGAATATTAATTAGTAAGAAATGTATAAGGGGGGGTTATTATTTTTAATTTTGATTTATTAAAGTCACTGGTCAAAGAGTCTTTTTTACAAAAAGGATGTACTATACCAGAAGCTTTAATTGTATTTAGTAAAAGTAATTATTCATCATTACCTGTTATTAATAATGAAGGAATTTACTCTGGTCTAGTGAGTTTACGGGACTTATTATTAGTAGATGATTTAACAAATAAGAATAATACAATTGATGAACACATTGTAACATGTCCTGCTTTAAAACATGGTAATGAAAATTTAATGGATATAAAATGGGATTGTAATTTTGATATTGTTCCCGTAATAGATAATCAAAGTATGCTAATGGGTTTTATCCCCAAAGAAAATATATTTAATAATGCCTTTAAACGATATAAAAAAATGTCTAAGTACATGGAACAACTTATTAACTCACTATATAATGGGGTCGTTGCTATTAATACGGAAGGAATTATTGTAGCTTTTAACCCCGCGGCAGAACGAATTTTAGGTAATAAAAGAGATGAGGTTATTGGCAAACATATCTCCTATGTTGATCCTAAAATGGGTTTATTAGAAACTTTAGAAACAGGTAAAACCTCAATTGGTGTAAAAACAGAAATAAATGGTTTTACTATACTTTCCAACCGTTCTCCACTTATGGATGGGACTAATTGCGTTGGGGCAGTTGGGGTTTTTGTAGATATTTCCGACTTTGAAAGAATAAGTTATGAGTTAGATGTAAATAAAGCTTTAGTTCGGGAGCTTAATGCTATAATTGAATCTTCCTATGATGGTTTGTACATTGTTGATAATGAGGGAAGGGTTGTAAGGGTTAATTCTGCCTGGGAAAAAATTTGTGGTTTTTCTAGAGAATATGTGGTTGGAAAAACAGCTAAGGAATTGGTAGCTGGAGGATGTTATGATAATTCTGCAGCAGTGTTAACTCTAGAAAAAAAAGAAACGTCTACTGTTATGCTGGAAATGACCTCAGGACCTAAAAAGGGACAAAAGATTATTGCCACAGGGACACCAATTTTCGATGAAGAAGGAGAGCTTAAACAGGTAGTTGTTAATGTTAGAGATATTACCACTTTAGAAAATTTAAAAGTTCAGTTGGAGGAAAGCAGAAGATTAAGCAAGCGATATGCTAGTGAACTGGAGGAAATTCGCCTTCAGTTATATAAAATGGATGATTTTGTTGCTAATAGTCCTGAAATGCAAAGGGTAGTGGAACTGGCAGTTCGTGTTTCCCAGGTGGATTCTACAGTTATTATTACCGGAGAATCTGGTGTAGGTAAAGAAGTTATAGCAAAGAAAATTCATCTTCTCAGTAAAAGAAAAAATAATTCTTTAATAAAAATAAACTGTGGTGCAATTCCAGAAAATCTTTTAGAATCAGAATTGTTTGGTTATGAAGGTGGAGCTTTTACTGGGGCTAAAAGGGATGGAAAACCGGGTATGTTTGAATTAGCCTCAGGAGGTACTCTCTTTTTAGATGAAATAGGTGATCTTCCCTTAAACTTACAGGTAAAATTGCTAAGAGTTTTGCAGGAAAAAGAAATCGTTAGGGTCGGTGGAGTGAAGCCCATTAAAGTTGACACGAGAATAATAGCAGCTACTAATAAAGATTTAACATCAATGGTAAGAAAAGGAACATTCCGTGAAGATCTATTTTATCGTTTAAATGTAGTAAATATCCAAATTCCTCCTTTGAGAAATCGACCGGAGGATTTACCTCAATTAATAAGCACTATTTTACAGAATTTAAATAATAAATATGGCAAAAATAAAAAATTAACTCAACCTGTTGTAGAAAAATTATTAAACTATGATTGGCCTGGAAATATAAGGGAATTAGAAAATACTCTGGAGAGGTTGGTTGTTTTAGTTAATGAAAATAATATTCAAACAAAACACTTACCGGAATTCTTACAGGATGATAGTGAAATAAACACTAATATCGTTTCTTTAAATGGTATTATACCTTTAAAAAAAGCTGTTGAAGAGGTAGAACATCAATTACTTAAAAGGGCACTAAGAGAATACGGCACTACTAGAAAGGTTGCTAAAATATTAGGAGTAAATCAATCGACTATAGTAAGAAAAATGCAGCAATACAGTATTGAAAAAAATGATGTGAGCGAGCATCAAGATGATGCATATTTGCATCTTTTAAGAATATAAAGGCTTAACTACTTTTTTTAATTAAATTGTTTAATGGTTGATGCATAAGTACATCATAAAAATTATTTATAGTTTTTATTTTTCGTAAAATTGAAGTTAGTTTAATAAAAAACGCAGATATGCCTTAAAATACGGCAACTGCGTTTTTTGTATGAATTATTAAGGTTTTTTGCATGAATTATTAAGATTTTGTGTATGAATTCTTAAGGTTTCATGTAAAATTGATGAAGTTGGCATAATTATTGCAATATTTAATTAATAGAGGGCATCACAATTTCAAAATAAGGAGGGTTTAATAAATTGAATAAATGGCAAGAGATGTACAAACAAAAACTTGCAAGTGCAGAAGAGATCGTTAAGCAAATACCATCAGGTTCTGTTTGTGCCACCCCTTGTGCCTTAGGTGAAGCCGTTGGTTTGGCTCAAGCTCTTGCAGAACGGGCCGAAAGAGAAGGTTTGACAGGTATAACTCACCATATGTTATTAACATTAAAAAATCTTAAGTATTTAGAACCAGGTATGGAAAATAAAATGAAACATGTGGCCTGGTTTACCAGTGGTTTTGCCCGTAAAGCTGTTCAAGAAGGCAGAGCAGATTTTATGCCTTGTTATTATAAGGATGTTCCGATGCTCTGGCGAGAGCTAGTAGAAGCTGATGTTTTCTATGCAACGGTATCACCAATGGATAAGCATGGCTGGTTTAGTTTTGGTGTATCGGCCAGTACTGGTAGAGCTCAAATGTCCAGAGCAAAAAAAGTTTTCTTAGAAGTAAATGAAAATATGCCAAGAACCCATGGATCACAATTCGTTCATATTTCTGAAGTTGATGCTGTTTTCGAAAATAATGTTCCTCTAGCGGAATTAGGTGAGGCCCCAATTACTGAAAAGGACCAAATTATCGGAAATTATATTGCTGATCTAATTCCTGATGGAGCAACTATACAGCTAGGTATCGGAGGCGTTCCTAATGCAGTGGGTCAGGCTTTAAAAACTAAGAAAGATCTGGGTATTCACAGTGAAATGTTTACCGAGGGTATGGTAGACCTAATTGAATCAGGAGCCGTTAATAACAGCAAAAAGAATATTCACCGTTATAAAGCTGTTGCTGCTTTTGCTGCAGGTAGTAAACGTATGTATGATTTTCTTGATGATAATCCTGGTGTAGAATTTCATTCTATTGATTATGTAAATGATCCCAATGTAATAGGACTTCATGATAATTTTGTATCCATTAATGCAACTTTAGAAGTTGATTTGATTGGTCAAGCTTGTTCCGAATCAATTGGACCTAAACAATTCAGTGGTACAGGTGGGCAGGTAGATTTTGTGCGAGGTGCAGGTTTGTCTAAAGGTGGTAAATCCTTTATCACCACATACTCCACGGCCAAAAATGATACCATTAGTAAAATAAAACCAATGCTTACAGAAGGTTCCCATGTCACTTGTACTAAAAACGATATTGATTATGTAGTAACTGAATATGGGGTAGCTAAATTAAAAGGAAAGACTGCTTCTCAGAGAGCAAAAGAATTAATAGCTATCGCTCATCCCAATTTTAGAGAAGAGTTAACCTTTGCTGCAAAGAAAATGAATTTAATTGTTTAATTTAAGATATTTTTTAAGGTTGTAAAGTTTCTTATTAGGAGGTGAAAAAGTAAAAATTTTTAAATTAATATATAATTATTTATTGAAAAAAAGGAGTGGAAAAAAATGGCTTTAATGAATGGTCAACAGTACAGAGAAAGTCTTAAAAAATTGCGGCCCAATATTTATAAATGGGGGAAACTTATTGAGGATGTTACTACTCATCCAGCTACTAAACTTCATGTAGATTCAGTGGCTCATGCCTATGATATGAGCTTTGACCCTGAAAAGGAACATATTTATACAAACACTTCACATTTAACTGGTAAAAAAGCTCACCGTTGGAATACACTTTGTCAAACTGCTTATGACCAAGTTGGTAATGCTGACATGAAACGTGACCAGTACAGATGGTCAGGTACTTGTACTGGTGCTACTTGTGCAGGCTGGACCGGTTTAAATGTTTTGTGGGCAGTAACCTATGAAATGGATAAAGATTTAGGAACAAATTACCATGAAAGATTAAAGAAATATTTCCAATATGTTGAAGATAATAGTTTGGCCCTTGCCGGTGCAATTACCGATGCTAAAGGAAATCGCGCTTTAAAACCATCTCAACAAAAAAATAAAGATTCTAACCTCCATATCAAAGAAATTCGTAAAGACGGTATTGTTATCAGAGGCTATAAAATTCAAATCTGTGGTGTAGCAGCAGCCCATGAGATTATTGCTGTTCCTGGGAGTGGATATAAAGAAGAAGATAAAGATTTCTGTTTAGCTGTTGCAGTACCCCGGGATGCAGAAGGCTTAACAATTGTTGAGACTCGTCGCCCAAGTGACAAGCGTGATGAAGAAGAAGGTTGGGACGCTCCAAAAGTAGGTAACATAACTCAGGCTTACTTATTATTTGATGATGTATTTGTTCCCAATGATCGGGTATTTATGTGTGGAGAATTTAAATACAGTGGAAAAATCCTTGGATATTTCACAGCTATCTACCGTGCTGCAATCGGAGCTTGTGTTGCCGGTCAAGGTGATGTAATGTGTGGAGCGGCCATCAATATGGCTAGAGCTAATGGCCTTTCTCAAAAAGTATTCCAAGATAAGTTAAACCAAATGGCTATCAATAATGAAATTACTTATGGTTTAGGCCTTGGTGCTATGTTGAAAGGCAAACAACATCCATCAGGACTCTTTATTCCAGATGCACTATTGGCCCATGTCAACAAAACTCAAGTAGCTAAATTACCATATGAAACAAAAGTGATAACTCAAGATATCAGTGGAGGTATTGCAGAAACCGGTTGTATGCCATCATATGCCGATTTCCAATCTCCTATCTATGGGAAACAGTTACTAGAAGCCTTAGAAGCTGGAACTGATGGAGAATCCCGTGCTCGTATGGCACGCTTAGTGGAATGGTTAACAGTTGGTGGAGGTATACCAGGCTGCATGCATGGTGGAGGATCTCCAGATGGTGCTAAACTGGTTGTAAGAGCAATGACTCCATGGGAAAAATTTGCTGAAGATGCTAAACGTATTGCCGGAGTTACAGGAGAGATTACAGAGCCAGTAAAGAGTAAATAGTATTAGTGTCAAAGTATCCTGAGGCTTTTCACCCTCTATGGGGAAGAGACCTTATTGAAACGATTTAAAAATATGAACTTAGTAGCCTTTGGGGCCTCTCACCCTATTAGGGGAGGGGACCCCTTTAAATGCCGAATTTAAATATAAGTAATAATAAAATTCATTTTAAGAAAATTTAAAATTTTGAAATACTTCATGTAAAAACTTGTAAAACAAATATTGTTTTACAGGATTAATAAAATAAAAATAGGAGGTACAAAAAAATGGCAATTTATCGTGAACATGGTACTGAACATCCTTACATTCCACTGGGTATTTTCAAATTACGTCTACCCTTCATTCATTACAAGTGGGAATGGCCTGAAGCTTGGCAAGGGTTAATACTGGTGGCTGTTGCCTTGGGGGCGATACCAGTATTACAGGAGACACTGGGTGTACCTTTTGAACTGGCGGTTGCCATGGTTGCCCTAAACGGTGTATTGTATATTCTTCACCCAACCTTTGGAGACCCTGTATTCCCCGGCTGGATTACTCCTGCAATTCCACTGGTATTGGCATATGCAGGTGGGTTTGAATCAGGAATTGACCGGATTCATGCAATTATAGCTTTACAATTATCAATGGCTGTTATATTTACTTTTATGGGTGTAACAGGTTTAGCGAAAAAACTGGTATCATTAGTACCTGTTTCAATGAGAGCAGGAATTATTCTTGGAGCCGGTATCGCAGCTGTGGTAGGTGTTATTAAACCTGGTGGCCGGATGGCTGGTCAAGAAATAACAATTCTGGTAGGATCTTTAGTTTGTTATATTATTTTATTTTCTTGGCGTTTCCAAGTAGCAAAAGACAAAAATACTTTTTTAATGCAATTGGCTAAATACGGAATGTTACCGGGAATGGTTGTTGCAGCCATAATCGGTCCTATTTTGGGTGAAATTCCTTTTCCAACCATTGAAATGGGCTTTACACCATTTGGTAATATTACAAAAGTAATTGCCGGTTATACCATTTTTGGAACCCCAGGATTTCCACCTGTGGAATACTTTATCAAAGCGATTCCTCTTGTTTTTGCAGCTTATATTATAGCTTTTGGTGACTTTGTACTGGCTGAAGTTGTAACTAAAGATGCTGATACTGTGCGCCAGGACGAGATAATTGACTTCAATCCCAACAGGTCAAACATTATTTCTGGTATCAGAAACTTAATTATGGGTTTAGTGGCACCTTATGGTCCTTTAAATGGTCCACTTTGGGCCGGTGGAACTATAGCTATTGCCGAACGTTATAAGCACGGTCGAAAAGCTATGGATACCATATTTGGTGGTTGCGGCTCCTTTGTAATTGCAATGGCTATCGCTGGTTTCCTGATGCCTATAATCACTTTAGTTAAACCAGTACTACCTGCAGGTTTATCACTAACTCTTATCGTTCAAGGTTTTGCGTGTTACTATATTGCTATGGATATGCTAAAAACCAAAGAAGAACGGGGAGTTGCAGGTATTATGGCTATATTCCTAGCATTTAGAGGTGCAGCTTGGGGATTAGCAGTAGGTATAATTCTCCACTTAATTATCGGTGTTAAAGAACAAATACAATCAACTCCTGTTGTAGATAATAAATCCGCTGAAGCGTAAATCTGATTTTTTTAAGAATAGGTTACTTCAAGTATATACTTGAAGTAACCTATTAAAATTAATTTACAATTATTACTTAAAGAAATGATCATATCAATATTAATAATCAAGAGGTGATAATGGATGAGAGAAGTTGTAATATTAAGTGCTGTACGGACTCCTATTGGGACTTTTAGCGGTTCTCTGGCCAATATAACTGCCCAAGAATTAGGAAGTATTGTTATTAAAGAAGCTTTATCAAAAGCCAAAGTTGCCTCGGAACAAGTAGATGAAGTTATAATGGGCTGTGTTTTACAATCTGGTTTAGGGCAAAATGTTGCCAGACAAGCAGCTCTTAAAGCTGGTTTACCTATTAATACTCCTGCGCTGACTATTAATAAAGTGTGTGGATCTGGTTTAAAAGCTGTTATGCTTGCTGCACAGGCCATAGCTATGGGAGATGCTGAAATTATTGTGGCTGGTGGTACTGAAAATATGTCTATGGCTCCATATGTATTACCTAAAGTCCGTTTTGGTTATCGAATGGGGAATAGTGAAATTATTGATTCTATGATTCATGATGGATTATGGTGTGCGATGTCTGATTATCATATGGGAATTACTGCTGAAAATATTGCTGAACGTTGGGGTATTACCCGGGAAGAACAAGACGCTTTTGCTGCCAATAGCCAAAATAAAGCAGAGGAAGCAATAAAACAAAACCGTTTTAAAGACGAGATAGTTCCTGTGCAAATTCCTGTTAAGGGTGGATTTAAGGATTTCAGTATTGATGAATACCCCCGGAAAGGTGTTACATTAGAATCACTGGCCAAACTTAAACCTGCATTTAAAAAAGGAGGTACAGTAACGGCAGGTAATGCGTCTGGAATTAATGATGGTGCAGCAACTCTTGTGTTAACAACAGCGGAAAAAGCAAAAGAACTTGGAGTTACCCCATTAGCCAGGTTTGTAGCAGCGGCATCAGCTGCTGTAGATCCAAGCATTATGGGAATCGGCCCTGTAGATGCAACAAAAAAGGCCTTGGCAAAAGTCCATTGGAAAATAAGTGATTTAGATCTTATTGAGGCTAATGAAGCTTTTGCTGCTCAATCGTTAGCAGTAGCTAAAGATTTAGAATTTAACTTAGATATAGTAAATGTTAATGGTGGTGCTATAGCTTTAGGACATCCCATCGGTGCAAGTGGTGCCAGAATATTAGTAACTTTGTTGCACGAAATGCAGAAAAGAAATGTACAAAAAGGCTTGGCTACTTTGTGTATTGGTGGTGGCCAGGGAGTAAGCGTGTTAGTTGAAAGATAAGCATATAACTCCTAACTATATTAGGGTAAAGCCCTTAATTGTCAGGGCCTTTTACAACCTTTTTTAAATTTTTGAAAGGTGGTTAGATTAATGGCCAGAAGGATGGTCATGGCACCTAAAAAATGTACCGGATGTACTTCTTGTAGTTTAACATGTGCTATTACTTATAATAATGAATTTGATTTAAAAAAGTCTCATGTTCAAGTTAAGAAAAATGATTTGGACGGAACTTTTAATATTATATTTTCTTCCACTTGCTTAAGCTGTGGTAAATGTGCTGAAGTTTGCCCATCCGGATGCCTTTCTATAATAGATTCGGGGAACGGGGGTAAATAATGTACGGTTATGCTGGAAAATTGTTGGATATTAATTTATCCACTTTAACAGTAAATGCATTACCTTTAGATGAAGAACTCATTAAAAATTATGTTGGTGGCGTTGGTTTTTCCACCAAAATCATCTATGATCAAGTACCAGTGGGGATAGATCCTTTTGACCCAGAAAACATATTATGTTTTGGAGTTGGTAGCTTAGTAGGGACAAATGTACCTACAGCTTGTCGTACAGAGGTTTCTGCTAAATCACCGGCAACAGGGCTATTTGGTACTTCAAATTCAGGAAGTTTTTGGGGGAGTGAACTAAAGTTTGCCGGGTATGATGGGATAATAATTCGGGGAAGGGCTTCTTCAGCTGTTTATATTAGTATTAATAATGAAAAAGTAGAAATAGTTCCTGCTTCCCATGTATGGGGAAAAGATGCTTGGGAAACCATTAAGTTAATTAGAAATGAATTAAAAGATGATGAAATACAAATTGCTGCTATTGGTCAAGCGGGTGAGAACCTTTGCCGGTTTGCCAGTATAGAAAATGGGCCATATGATGCTTGGGGGCGAACTGGTTTAGGCGCAGTTATGGGGTCTAAAAAATTAAAGGCAATTGCTGTGCGGGGGAACAAAAGTATCAAAGTATTTAATAAAAAAAGTTTTTTAAATTTTACAAACCAGGCCCGTGCTGCAATTTATGAATCTCCATTTTATGGACCTTTTAGCAAATTCGGTACAATGCTAGCTACTGTCCCTTATTACGAGTTTGGAGCCCTTCCGGGGCGTAATTTTCAAACTGGAGTTATAGATAACTGGATGGAAACCCGAAGTCGAAAATTAGTGAGTAAATATAGTAATAGAGGTATTTCATGTATATCCTGTCCCATTGCTTGTGCTCACTGGGTTGAAGTAAAAGAAGGGCCATATAAGGGCCTGAGAATTAAGGATATGGAGGTAACTCCTTTAATTGGATTTGCAGCAGGTTGTGACATAAATAATATTCCCGCAGTTAGTAAATTGACTGAAGTTTGTCAAAGGTATGGAATTGACATGGTTTCAGCTGCTGGTACCATTGCTTTTAGTATGGAATTATTTCAAAGAAAAATAATAACTGAGAAGGATATAGGATTTCAGCTGGAGTGGGGTAATGAAGAAGCAGTATTTAAATTATTGGATTTAATTATAAAACGCGATGGAATAGGTGATATATTAGCAGAGGGAACCAAAAGGGCTGCTGAAAAAATACCAGGAGCTGAAAATTACGCCATGCACATAAAAGGTTTAGAAATACCTATGGCAGATCCTAGAGGTCGTTGGTCAACCTGGACTTTTGGAAATATTACTAATATTCGTGGCGGTGATCACCTTCGGAACCGTAATCCTGTAGAAAATTTAAGATTTAATGATAATCCCATTGAATATAAATGTGAAAAATTCGGCTTTCCTGATGAAATATATGAAAAGTTAGATATGTTTGAAAAAGTAAAGGAAGAAGTTTTCCAACAGGAAACTAGAGATGTAAATATTTCTAGGATGTCCAAATGGGCTGAAGATTTAATATCCGTTTATAATACTCTTGGCATATGTATTCGTCCACCTGTATTACAAGCTGTAGGGCCTACTCTTCTATCTAATTTATATTCTACTTTAACCGGAATAGATATTACAGGTGAGGATTTAATGAAAGTTGGGGAACGGATTTGGAATTTACAAAAGCTTTTTAATCTTCGTGAAGGTGAAAAAAGTGAAGATAGTGTATTTCCAAAGAGATTCTATAATGAAATTCTTCCCGACGGACCTAGTAAGGGGAAAAAGCTTGATGCTGTTAAAGTAAAAGAGGTTCTAGGAGATTATTATCAAGTAAGAGGTTGGGACCGCCAAACGGGAGTACCTACGAAAGAGAAATTGGATGAGTTAGGTTTGAAGTAAGCTATTTAAGTTTACTAGCTGTGGGGGTGAATTTTGTGGAAAAGATAGCAGTATATCCAGGTACCTTTGATCCAGTTACTTATGGTCATATTCACATTTTAAAAAGGGCAGCAAAATTATTTGATAAAGTAATTATGGCCGTTGCTGCCGATAATTATAAAAAGACTATATTTACTGCCGAAGAAAGGATCGGGTTAATTGAAGCATGCGGTTTACAGGGGTTAAATAATGTGGAGTTAGATATATTTAATGGTTTATTATGTGACTATTTAGAAAAAAAGGGTGCGGTTGCAATTATTAGGGGGTTAAGAGCGATTTCGGACTTTGAATATGAAATGCAAATGGGGTCATTAAATAGGCATTTAAATAATAAGGTAGAAACGGTGTTTTTAATGGCTGATTCAGAATATTCATTTATAAGTTCTAGTATAATTAAAAATGTGGCAGTATTAGGTGGAAATATAGAGCAGTTCGTTCCTGATAAAGTAGCGGAAGCTTTAAGGGAAAAGAAGGAAAACAGAATTTTTTCTTGAATTTATTTAAAAAAATTGTTCTAAATATATTAATATAATTTCAGTAGGAGTGGAAGTAAATGCCTTATGATATGCCTTTATACAGGCCACCGAGTGAAGCAGATAGTTTAATTCTTCAGGTAACTTTAGGTTGTTCTCATAATAAATGTACCTTTTGCTCTATGTATAAAGCAAAAAAATTCCGTATTTTAACTGTTCAAGAATTAGAAAAGCATTTAAATTGGGCAAAAGAGTATTATCCTAAGGCCAGGCGAATTTTTCTAGCTGATGGTAATGTGCTTGTAATGAAAACAGAAAAATTAAAAAATATTGTTGAAGGTTTATATCGGGATTTCCCTAACCTGGAAAGGGTTACCGCTTATGCGGGACCTCGGGATATCCTGGAAAAAAGTATGGAAGAGTTAAAAAAGTTACATTCCTCAGGTATAGCCATGTTATATTTAGGTATTGAAAGTGGAAGTGCTCAAATACTTAAGGATATAAATAAAGGTGTAACTCCGGAAGAAATGATAGAGGCCGGTCAAAAAGCAAGAAAAGCCGGGTTTAAATTATCCTGTACAATTATTTTGGGTCTAGGAGGCACTGAACTTTGGCGGGAACATGCTTATGAAACTGCTAGAGTCATTAATGCCATTCAACCAGAATATTTAGGAGCATTAACCTTGATGGTTGAAGAAAATACTCCTCTAATCCGGAAAATTAAAAATAAAGAATTTCAATTATTAAGACCATTGGAAATAATTGATGAACTTAGGGAAATGATTAGTAACTTTCAGCTAGAAAATTGTATATTTAGAAGTAATCATGCCTCAAATTATTTAGCCTTAAAGGGAACTTTAAATAAAGATAAAGATAAATTATTATTTACACTTAATGAAGCTAAAAAATTGGGAGAAAAAGTTTTTCGCCCAGAAGGGTGGCGCGGTTTTTAACTTTTAATGTATAATATTTTCACTAAGGAGTTATTATACAAAAAGGTTGTAAATTGAGGTGATATAGATGCAGGATTTGAAATTAGAAGTCATTCTCTTTAGTGATGAGAATGCAAAATATAATCGTGATGCAGATATATTAGCTCAATTTTTAAATGAATTAAGGAATAAATATCCCCAGATGATTATCCATGAGTATGATGGTGATAAAATGGAAAAACTATTTCAATATATAGATATAGATTATTATCAAAATAATTACCCTATCTTCATTTTAAATGGTAAAATTGTTTCTTCAGAAGGTATACCGGATATTAAAGAAATAGAAAACTATATAGAAGAATTTGCATAAACTCATATTTCAGGGGTGATAATTTTGTTATTAGACATTACCATTACTATCATGGATAAATTGGAGAAAGAACTAAAAGAAGCAGATCCGGCCAAAAGAGACCATTTTATTAAAAAAGCGGTAAGTTTGTTGGAGCTTTCTGCTGAAACATTAATTAAAAAATAATATCTTTAAAAAAACCTGGTAGTTAAGATACCAGGTTTTTCATCAAATTTAGAAAAATTTTTTAGATTTTTTTCATTAAATCCTTTGAAAAGCAGCAAGCCAGAATCTGAAGATAAATCTCCACCTTCAAAGTTTATTTTAACCTTTTTATTGAGTTAAGTGCTTTTTCGGTTAATCTATTCATGAGAGAAGCCTCCTTGGTTATATTTTGGTTTTGGTTACCTATATATTACCAAAGTTCAGGCTTCTTTTTTATTTTTTTCTTTCACTTATTTAGTGAAAATTTTAAAAGATGATAAACGATTTTGTACCGAGCAATTTACGTCTTTGTTTTGATAATGCATGAATGATTCAGGAATAAT
>JASKKI010000116.1 GCA_030154225.1 Clostridia bacterium
CTAGAAAAGGGCTTGCGAGAAGAGGCTCCAGCCACGGAAAAATTATATATTATCATTAAAAATCATATTATCTTTCTTAATACAGTTAAAATTCTGGCTGGGAAATTATTAAGCGAATCCAGTTCCCATGTTGACCTGGGTGTAGAATTTAAAGAAATCATGAAAACCACTTATAAGGAGAAAATAAATAAGGTTAAGGGTATTTTGGAAGAAGGAATTGAACAGGGTCTATTTAGACCCCTTGATACCAGCCTGCTTTCCACGTTATTCTTTGGTTGTCTGGGTGGGATATCCCACTCCATGTTTTTATTAGATATGGATTTAAACCCGGATGAAATAGCTGAAAAATTTGTTAATTTATTGCTCAATGGCATCAAAAAGTAAAGTAATAGCTGCGCATAATTTATTTGCGCAGCTATTTTAGATCTGCCGGGCATGTGTAATAATTAGGAGGTGAAAAGCTTGTCTATTAATCGGATATACAATATAATAAAGGTATAATATGGAAAAAGTACAATTGTAATATTATTGTGGTAGTAAATTAGAAATGAGGTGTATCGATGAAATTAATTTCCGGTTCCCAATATATTAGAGTAGACCTACATTCACACACACAAGCTGATAAAGAGTTTGTTTCTCAGTACAGAAATAATAAAGCGGATCGGGAAATATTTATCCGGTTATTTATAGAGCAGTTGAAAAAGCAAAAAATAAAGATTACAGCAATTACAAATCATAATAAGTTTGACCAGGAAGAATTTTTATTGATTAATGATAGGGCAGAAAAAGAAGGAATTTTAGTTTTACCCGGAGTTGAACTTTCTCTTGCAGAAGGTAAAAGGGGATTACATGTTCTCTGCATTTTTCCACAGGAATTGGCTAAGAACCAGAACAATACAGGATATTCCTTTATCGAAAACTTCCTGGCAAAAATGTTTAATGGTGAACGATTTGATGCCAATAATGACCCTTTACCTGCGACAAAAGGTATTAGGGATATGATTGATCTGCTGGAGAATCAATTAAAATACCCGTTTATATTAATTTTCGCTCATGTAGATAATAGCAAAGGTTGTTTTAAAGAACTGGGTTGGCCGATCATAAACCAATTTATCCGGGAGAAATGGATGCGCACCAAAATTTTGGGTTTGCAGGGAATAAACAATAGTACAAAAACAAAACTGGAAAGCGAAATCACTAGAATTGCCCAAGAATTGGGTGTATCGGAAACATCATTGACACCAGCTTATCTGGAAGCATCTGACCCTAAAAAACTAGAAGAAGTGGGAACTGTATATACCTGGATAAAGTTAGGAGAGTTAAGTTTTAAATCATTGCAATTTGCTCTATCTCAGCCGGCTCTAAGGGTAAAAGAGCCACCACAATGGTATGCACCTTATCTGAAGAAAATTAAATTTACTACCTACAGGGGGTTAGAAAAATCAGAAATAAATTTTAATAAAGATTTAAATACTTTAATTGGAATTAGGGGATCAGGTAAGTCAACCCTTATCGAAAATATCCGCTATGTCTTTGACATTCAACCTTTGGATGACGTAAAGTATAAGAAAGATTTAATAGCCGCTCATTTGGGGCCCGGTGGAAAAATAGAACTGGATGTTTTTAATAAAGGGCAGGAATATCGTATTGAACGGATATTTGACGAACGTCCAAAAGTATTTAAGGGGGAGGAATATATTCCAGATTTACGACCAAGTGATTTATTACCTTTAATATATTACGGCCAGAAGGATTTACAAAAAAGAGTGCAGGAACCAAGACTAATGATGGATATTATTGACCAGTATATTGGTGAAGGTTTAACTACTGTACAGAGCGAAATAACTAAAAAGGAAGAAGAGATTAGAACAATTCTCCATAATATTAAAAAACTAAAAAAGAATGTTGCCAGAAAAGATGAAATTCTTCAGAATAAAGCAAGCATTGAACATAAAATTGCAGATTTTAAGAGATTAAATATTGCTAACCAACTTAAATTAGAGGCAAATTATAAAAAAGATGAGATGTTATTAAATAATCTTAAGAAAACTGTTGAACATGAGAAAAAAATTTTTCAGGATTTTCAAGAACAAATAAAAAACACATTAGATTCAGTTCATATCAATTTTTCGGAAAGTAACCAGGAATTGAATGATGAACTGGCAGCGGTATTTAATAAACATAGGGAATACTGGGAAGAAATCTTTGAGAAAAATGAAAATATTATCGGGGAACTGGAAAAAGGCGTAGAAAAGGTTGACCAGAAGTTTAGAGTTAAGATGGAAAGTATTAAAGAAGAAGTTGCAAAAATTAAAAGGGAAATAAAAGTTGATAAAGTTTCGCCCGATGACTATTCCAAACTGATTCAGGCCAGGGAACATTATACCATAGCTTTACAGGAAATCAAAAAATATGAAAAAAAATTGGAGGAATACCAGAGGGCAAAGAAAGAAAAGTATCAGCAGTTACAAGAATTATGGCATAAACTGTATTTGCTGCGTTCTCAGAAAGCTGAAGAAATAAATAATAAGCAGGATATAATCAAAGTTGAAGTTAATTATAAAGGAGACAAGGAATCCTTTATAGAACATTTACGATTTTTATTACAGGGTTCTCGAATTGGGAGTAGAAAAATAGAAAGAGTTACCGAGTTGTATTCCGATGGTATTGAAATAATAAATGCTGTAGAAAGTAATAATGAATTCAGTTTTTTTACGGACAATGAAAAATACCAGTTTATAGAACGATGTTCAGAACAGGAAGAAGCTTTGGCCCTATATCGACTTCAGGATACAATTCGAATTTTTTATAAAGGAAAGGCATTAGAAAATTTATCTCTTGGGCAAAGGGCATCCTCTTTATTAATGCTTTTGTTGACATTAGACAATAGACCCCTGGTAATCGATCAGCCTGAAGATGATTTGGATAACCAGATGATTTATGACGGGCTAGTCAAGGAACTTCTCAAATTAAAAGGGAAAAGACAATTAATTTTTGCCACTCATAATTCTAACATTCCGGTATTGGGGGATTGTGAGCAGGTTGTTGTCTGTATTAACCAGGAGGATAAAATAAGATTTGTTGAAGGTAGTATTGATACGAGAGAGACTCAGGAGAATATCGTAAGTATTATGGAAGGGGGAAAAGATGCCTTTGAAAAGCGAAAGGAGATTTATGACCGGTGGATGTAATTGAATTACTGGATATTGTAAAAAAAGGGGAGGACTCACGAACACAATTTAAAGAGAGTATACAGAGTGCTGATTCCCTAGCTGTAGAAATTACAGCTTTTGCTAATACAAAAGGTGGGCAATTAATTATTGGTGTTTCTGATACGGGAGATATAAAAGGACTTTCAACAGAAGAAGTAGCTAAAATAAATCAAATGATATCAAATGTATGTACCCAAAAAATTGAGCCTCAAATATCGGTAGAAACGGAAAATATTGCGTATGGTGACCGGGTAGTTATAGTAATAAATGTGCCTCTGGGTCCTAACAAATTCTATATTGCTAATGGTAGAGATATCTGGGTGAAAGTAGGAGCAGATAAAAGAAGGGCCAGACGGGAAGAACTGCAGAGATTATTACAGGAATCCCAGCATTTTTATGCCGATGAGCAGCCGGTAGAGGGCACAGGGTTGGCTGACCTTGAGATGGATTTATTACGTCAATTTATTGAAAGGAAAACCGGCCTGCAGTTAGAGGAATTAGATTTGCCTTTAACACAGCTAATGGAAAATATGAAGCTGATGAAAAATGGTGAATGTACCCTAGCGGGCTTATTATTATTTAATAAGGGAACCTTGCGGCAGTATGATTTTCAAACTATAGGAGCAATGTCCTGGTACGGAAATGAAATTAGTACAAACGAATATCGAGAAAGTGAGAACATCAAGGGCAATTTTCGAAAGCTTTACAAAGAAGGAAAAGCATTTATTTTAAGGCAGCTTCGGAAAATACAGAAAAGTGAAAGTCCTAATGTTTTAGGGGTATTGGAAATTCCTGAAATAGCTATAGAAGAAGCTTTGATAAATGCTTTAGTCCACAGAAATTACTTCATAGCTAGTTATGTTCGAATAAATGTTTTTGATAACCGGGTGGAAATAATAAGTCCAGGAAATTTACCCAATACTCTCACCGTTGATACTATTAAGCTGGGTGTGCATATTACTAGAAATCCTATAATTCTCTCATATATCAAAGATATACCCGATATACCTTATAGAGGAATGGGTACAGGGGTAGCAAGGATTATGAAAAGCTGCCGGGAAGCCGGAGTAGCAGTCGACTTTATTAATGATGAAGAAACAGAGCAATTTAAGGTAATATTTTGGCGAAACAATTACCATCAAATTAATTCCTAAAAAATTTTCTGAAATTGAAAAAGTTGTGATTTTTGTAACATTCGATACTTTATCAGCTCTTCCTGCAATGTTAGAAGAAGATGGGCTACTACCATATTTTTTGATGTTGTAGACTTCTTATATGGTAAAATTAAAAATGAAAGAGAAATTATCTATGGTAAATGAAGTCAACTGGTTTCCAATGAAACTTTGTTGATTTTTTTTGCGTCTGGTAATATTATACATCTTGTTAGGCAAGCAGTTCACTGATAAAATAGACAAGAAAGACTGACTGCATCAGTTTTTAGGTTAAGATTTCGCTACGTTAGATGGAGGTTAAGCAAATATATTTGGAGGGGTAAAAAATTGAACTTTATCAATAAAAAAAATATAAGCATAATTTCATACATACTTATTGGAATAGCACTGCTTTGTTCTTTTTATTTAGCAGTACAACGAGTGAATATTGAAAAGGGATATGACCAGGTGGAAGTCATGGTTAATCTAACGGAATTAGAATCACTGGCTAATGCCAATGATTATTCGGTAGAAGAATTAGCATTAAAATTTAAAGATAGAGGGGTTACCGGTGTCTTAGTAAAAGAAATTAGCCTGGGGGATTTGGTAAGGACGGGTAAAATACAGTTTTACCAGGGAAAAGAGGTAAAACTATCACCATACGTCAATCAATTGGCCTCAAATATACCACTAGCTGATGCAAATATTATTATCACTATTGTGGACAAGAAATATGAAGAGCAAATTAAAGAACATCTAACTTATAAATTGCCCGGGGTTCAATTTTTCCCTGGAGAAATAACCGCTGCAGTTGTTCCCGTTAATTTACCAAACTCCGATAATGAAAAAGAATTGATTTATGAGGATTTAAAAGCTATAGGTATTGGATTTGATTATCCCTTGCTTAAAAAAATAACTAACACAGGTATTAACATAATTCCACAAATTAGAGATTGGCCTAAACCTACCAAAGAATCTATAACATTTATAGCTGAAGATATTAAAAGAATTCCTAATTTAAGTTTTATTCTTTTTAATGATAAACAGGTTCCGGGTTATCCGGAAAAGATGATGGACTTAGTGGAAGAGTTGAAAAGTTCTGAGGGAAAAGTCTATGCTCCCATCGGTATTGTGGAGTTTTTTAACCAGAAAGGTTTAACAAAGTTGGCAACCTTATTGAATAAAGAAACAGTTAGGGTTCATTCCATAGCAGCCAATGATATGGTTAATTATGATCCCCAAAGTGCTATAGAGAGGTTTGAATTAGCAGTAAGTGAGCGTAATATCAGGGCCTTGTTTGTGAGATTCTTTGACATGGACCAGCCCTCTACTGCTTTAGAAAAAAATTTAAGTTATATTGCTGATCTTAAAGAGTCTTTGGAGAACAGGGGTTTTTCTATAGGACAAGTTGAACAATTTAAGTCACCAACTTACTCTCGCCTTTTAATAGGTTTAATCGGCCTGGGAGTTATTGCCGGTGGGATATTAGTACTTGTAGAAAAAGGATGGTTAAGACTTTCTGTAGTACTGGGATTACTGGGAATTCTGTTCTGGGGGG
>JASKKI010000117.1 GCA_030154225.1 Clostridia bacterium
ATAGTCAAAGCCATGGAAGATTATAAAGATCAGTTAATATTAATCTTAGCTGGTTATAAAAGAGAAATGGAATGGTTTTTACAGAGTAATCCAGGTTTAAGGTCCAGGTTTCCTATTCACATTGATTTTCCTGATTATACTTTAAATGAACTTTTGGAAATAGCGGAATTAATGTTAAAACAACGGCAATACAGATTAACCTCAGAAGCTCGTCTTCTTTTAAAAAAATCTATTGAAAAGAAAATGCTCTTGGGCCATGAACACAGTGGAAATGCCAGAATGGTAAGAAATTTGATAGAAAAAGCAATTAGACTCCAGGCTGTTAGACTTATAGAAAAAAATAAAATTTCTAGAGAAGATTTAATTTTAATTATCCAGAAAGATATAGAAGAAGCCTCCCAAGCTATTTAAGGGAGGTTTTTAATATTTATTCTTTAGTCAATAATATTAATGGTAATAATCATTTTGGGGGGATTATTTTGTCATTTCCCAGTAGAAAAGAGAGACGCAAAAAAAATATAAAAAAATTTAACTTAAGAATTATTGATATGGTTAGTATTATATTTATTATACTAATCAACTTGTTCTTATTATTGGTTAATAATAAATCCTTATTATTGTTTGTTGTCCCAATATCTTTATTATTTGTTATATATTTTTTATGGCATAAAAAGAAAAGCTTTTTTTTACTAAATTTAATTATCCTGGTTATCATTTGTCTTTCATACTTGGAAATTTCTTACCGGATGTGGGCGCAAAAATAATTACCTTTATGTTATAATCATATGGTATATATTTGTTAAGGAGTATGTAAATGGAGAAAATTTGGGGTAAAATTAAGTCTCTTAGTAATCAAAATATTTCCCAACTGGAAGAAATGTATAAGTTAAAAATACCTCATGGACAGGTTGTTTCTTTTGAGCTTGTAACCAAAATAAAAGAACTTACATTACAATTAAATAAAGAAATTGCAGTTTATATTGATAGAAAAGGAATAATTAAATTAGTAACAGTGGGAACTAAGGATTTAGTAAAAATACCGCAGATATGGTTTAAACGTGGGAAACAAGGATACAGTGGGATAAGGTGTATTCACACCCATCCCAATGGTAGTAGTTATTTTAGCGAAGCAGATATTAGTGCATTAATTAATCTAAAGTTAGATGCTCTAGTTGTTTTAGGAATTGATGAAAAAATAAGCTCAAGTATAGCTTATTTGGTACCTGAGGCAGGAGGTTTAACCTCAAAATACGAAGCTAAAGAAAACATCAGTGTTACCAGTTTATTGAATATACACTTTTATGAATTAATAGTAGAATTAGAAAAACAAATTGATTTTAAAGGACATGTAATTCAAAAAGGACAGGAAAAAGCCCTATTAGTAATTATCCATTGGCCAGAATGGAACCATTTACAAATAGAAGAAGTAACAAATGAGTTGATGAATTTAGCTAATACTGCCGGTTTGGGTATTGTAGATATAATTATTCAAAAAAGGGATAAAAAGGACCCTGCTTTTTTGATTGGTAAAGGTAAATTAAATAAACTTGCTTTAAAAATTCAAGAAAAACAGGTAGATTGTGTGGTTTTTGAGGATGCTTTAAGTCCTTCTCAACAAAACAATCTTATAAATTATTTAGGCATTAAAGTTTTAGATAGGACCAACCTGATTTTAGATATTTTTGCTCAAAGAGCCAAAAGTAGGGAAGGTAAATTACAGGTAGAATTAGCCCAACTGAATTATCTATTACCCCGTTTAACAGGTCAGGGGCTTAGTTTATCCAGATTAGGTGGGGGAGTAGGTACCAGGGGACCGGGTGAAACCAAATTAGAAACCGATCGGAGGCATATTAGAAAAAGGATTCAAAGCTTACAAAATGAATTACTGGAAGTAAAAAAACACAGGAATGTATTGCATAATAACCGGTTAGGAAAATCACTTCCCCTGGTAGCTCTGGTTGGTTATACTAATGCCGGGAAGTCATCTCTTTTAAATGTTTTAGCTCAAGAAAATGTACTGGTAGAAGATAAATTGTTTGCTACCCTAGATCCTACCACAAGAATCATTAAAGTTGGAGAAAATCACCAAGTTTTATTAACAGATACAGTGGGTTTTATTCGTAATCTTCCACATCAATTAATTTCGGCTTTTAAAGCAACCCTGGAAGAAGTGAAATTAGCAGATTTATTGCTGCATGTAATTGATATTAGCAACAAGAATATTGAAAGTAATATCCAAATAGTGCAAAATGTTTTGAATGAATTGGAAGTTTTAGATAAGAGTATGATCTATGTTTTTAATAAAACCGACCTTGTAGAAGAAGAACCAATAATACCTATAGGGAATAATAAATATTGTCTTGTATCAACCAAAACAGGCTGGGGATTGGAAAATCTACGATTTCTAATAAAGGAACATTTTTTTAATACAGAAGTAAAAATAAAATTATTAATTCCTTACGAAAAAGGTTTTTGGTTAGACCAAGCTTATCAAATAGGAACTGTAGAGATCATCGGCTATAAGAATACAGGAACTGAAATTATTTTAACGGCCTACCAGGACCAAGTATCTGAGGAACTTAAAAAATTTATAGTAATGGAGTAAAAACCTATGTACCAATTTATTAAGGATTTAGAAAATCAGTTTAAAATAGACAATAAGCTTAGTAAAAAAATTAAGGACAGTTTTGAAAAAGTTCAACCTTATTGGCAAAAAATCAATGATATTACATATATGAATCAAATGAAGATTCTTAAGGCTTTCCAAAAAAATAATGCATCAGATTTTCATTTAAATGGTTCTACTGGCTATGGTTATGGAGATATGGGTAGGGAGGTTCTTGAATACATATGGGCAGACATTTTCCAGGCTGAGAAAGCCCTAGTTCGTCCGCAAATTGTATCTGGGACCCATGCTATTAGTTTATGTTTATTTGGGGTATTACGACCCCATGATGAATTTATATCAATAAGTGGGATTCCTTATGATACTCTACAAAAGGTTATTGGTAGTGGTGAACCCGGAACTCTTTCTGAATTAAACATTATTCATAAAAGTATAGATTTAAAAGAAAACGGTGACTTTAATTTTGAATTAATAGAAAAGGCTATTAATGATAAAACAAAAATGGTTTGTATTCAACGTTCCCGGGGCTATAGCTGGCGACCTTCGCTAGCTATAGAGCAAATTGCTGAAGTAATTAAATTTGTAAAAAAAATTAATCCCAATATTGTCTGTTTTGTAGATAATTGTTATGGTGAATTTGTTGAAATTATGGAACCTACCCAGATAGGCGCAGACCTGGTTGCCGGTTCTCTAATCAAAAATCCTGGGGGAGGCATTACACCCCGGGGAGGTTACATTGTAGGTCGAAAGGAACTGGTTTATGCCGCTTCTTGTAGGTTAACAGCTCCAGGAATTGCCGGAGAAGTTGGTTCTGCCTTGGATTTCAATAGATTAGCCTACCAGGGTTTATTTTTAGCTCCTTTAATTACAGAACAGGCACTAAAAGGAGCAATTTTTGCCGCTCAGTTGTTAAGTGATTTAGGTTATAGTGTTTCTCCCCAACCGTATGAACTACGAACAGACATTATACAAGCTATTAAATTGGGCAGTCCCCAAAAGATGCGTTTATTTTGCCAGGGAATTCAAAAAGCCTCACCTTTAGATGCCCATGTTACTCCCCAGGAGAGTTTATTACCAGGTTATAAAGACCCGGTAATCATGGCAGGAGGGACATTCATCCAAGGGTCTTCAATTGAATTAAGTGCTGATGGACCATTGCGGGAACCTTATATAGTTTATTTACAGGGAGGCCTATCAGTAGCCCATGTCATAATTGGTCTGGTCTCAGCCCTTAAAAAAATGGACTTGATATATGATGAATAAAGAGATAATTTTATTTATTATATTACTTCTGGGTTTGTTGGGAACTTTATTACCTTTTTTACCAGGGATACCCTTAATGTTTTGTGCCCTTTTGATATACAGCCTGATAGATAACTGGGTTCATTTTTCCCCAGTTTTTGTTGTAAATTTTGGCTTAGTTACGGTTTTTACAATATTTATCGATTATTTTGCAACTTCCTGGGGTGTAAAAAAGTTTGGAGCAAGTAGTATTGGTATATGGAGTGGTATATTTGGAGGTTTTTTCGGGATTATATTTTTAGGTCCCTTGGGTATAATTATGGGTTCCATTTTAGGAGTTATCATAGGAGAATTAATTTCAGGGAAAAATTTAAAGACTGCCTTCAGAATTTCTTTAGGAAGCTTGTTGGGTTTTATTGGTAGTACTTTACTTCAATTTATTATTGGTTTAATAGTAATTATTTGGGTTTTTATAAAATTATTTTAGAATACTTTATTCACAATATTTGAGTTTCTTACATATAATATTAAGCCAAATTTTGGGGGAGGATGGTTTTAAGGTTATGAAAAAAATTAATGTTGGTTTATTATTTGGAGGTAGGTCTGGAGAGCATGAAGTTTCCTTAAATTCTGCTTTTGCTATTGCCAGTTCTTTGGATAAAGAAAAATATAATGTTGTTCCTATTGCTATTGCTAAGAATGGCCAATGGTTTGCTCCTATTAAAATAGAAGATATTAAGAGTTTTTCTCCCGATAATTATCGAGGACAGGAAGTTACCATATTACCACAACCTAATACAAAACTTATTAAACTGGAAAAATATGAACCTCTAATTAACTTGGATGTTATTTTTCCCATAATCCATGGTACTAATGGTGAAGATGGTACTCTACAAGGATTGTTGGAGATGGTGGATATTCCTTATGTTGGAGCTGGAGTAGCAGGTTCGGCAGTAGGTATGGATAAGGTTTTTATGAAAAAAATCTTTGCCTATAATAAACTACCTCAGGTTAATTTTTCGTATGTTCTTCGCTCTGAAATTGAAAATGATATAAGCAATATTATAAATAAACTTATCAATGAATTAAAATTCCCGTTATTTGTAAAGCCGGCCAATTTAGGTTCAAGTGTAGGTGTTTCCAAAGCCAAAAATGAGGCAGAACTTAAAAAAGCCCTTTTAGAAGCAAGTAAATATGACCGTAAAATAATTATAGAAGAAGGAAAAGAAGTCCGGGAAATAGAGGTTAGTGTTTTAGGCAATGAGCAACCCCAAGCTTCTATTCCAGGTGAAATCATTCCCTGTAATGAATTTTATGATTATAAGGCCAAATATATTGATGATAAATCAATATTGGAAATCCCGGCAAAATTGGATAAAAAAACAGTCAATGAACTGCAAAAATTAGCGGTAGATACCTATTTAGCATTGGACTGTGCAGGTCTAGCCAGGGTTGACTTTTTCATTTGTAAGTCTACCGGAAAAATTTATATAAATGAAATAAATACCTTACCTGGTTTTACGGCAATTAGTATGTATCCCAAATTATGGGAGTATACAGGAGTTTCAATGCCCCAACTTTTAGACCGATTAATTTCTTTAGCTTTTGATAGATACAGGGATAAAAATAAAAATATAACAAATTATACTTTATAGAGAACTGCAAAAAAGCAGTTTTTTTTTATACTTTTTTCACCAAAGCTTAGGCATAAGCTAAGTTTTCTTTGTAAGTAAATTTTTCTGATGACCATAATTTCTTATATATTATAAAAAAATTTTATAAAAGTAAAAAAATAAGAAGGAATTTGTTAAGAAAAAGCGAAATTATATTCACATCTGGTCATACCACCGACCTCTTATCGGGGTCTAGCAGAAATATATATTTAGTTCAAGGAGGTAAAGAACAATGGCAGTAAGAGTTGCCTATGTCGTTGATGAGGTAAAAGATAATGTGGCAACAATCCTCTCCAATGACATCAAAAAAGGGAT
>JASKKI010000118.1 GCA_030154225.1 Clostridia bacterium
AATTCTCAAGCACAAGTCGAGGGGGTGAAGCTTAAAGAAACTACTTTAAAAATTCTTAAGGATCTTTGTAAAAAATATCATTTAGAGGAGGATGTGTTTAATGCGTAAATTAAGTTTGTTGGCAATTGTTTTAATTTTAGCTTTGGTAGTTGCAGGTTGTGGTGGAAACACAGGACCTAAAGAAGATAATAAGGCTAATGAATCAAAACAGGAAAAAATAGTTTTAAAAGTTGGACATGCCATGCCTGCATCCCATCATTTCCAAGCCGGTTTGGAAAAGTTTAAAGAATTAGTTGCTCAAAAAAGTAACGGTCAGGTTGAAGTGGAAATTTTTGCTAGCGGCGTTTTAGGTGGAACCCGGGACAGAGTTGAAGCAGTTAAGATGGGTACCGGCGACATGGAATTAGTAGGTAGTCCATCCCTGGCCAGATGGGTACCGGAAACCTTTATTTTTGATATGCCTTATTTAATTACTTCTTATGAACAAGCTGATGCAATCATGGATGGTGAAATAGGTCAAGCCATTAAAGATGCCGCTTATGAAAAAGGTTTTAAACTCCTGGAATTCGGCGAAAACGGTTTCCGTAACGCATTTAACAAATATCGTCCCATTAAAACTTTAAAAGATATCGAAGGACTAAAATTAAGAGTTTATCCCAGCCAGGCATATATCGATACTTTCGAAGCATTAAAAGCTCTACCCATGAGCACTGACTGGGGTGAATTATATACTGCATTATCTCAGGGTACTGTTGATGGAGCTGAAGCCACAGAAGCTCACTTTATTACTAATAAGTTCTATGAAGCAAATCAAAAATACTTCAGTAATACCCGTCATATGTATGTACCGGTTGTGTTCATTATGAATAAAGCAAAATTTGATGGTTTCTCCCCAGAGATTCAAAAAGCCATTCAAGAAGCAGCAACAGAAGCTATGAAATATCAGAGAAACTTATCCAGAAAACAAACAGAAGATTATGTTAAACAAATGAAGGAACTTGGTGTGGAAGTAAATGATCTTGATAATGTACAGGAATTTAAAGAGGCCACTCAACATATTTGGGATAAATACGCTGATAAAATCGGTAAAGAATTATTAGAAAAAGCAAAGAATATGAAATAATCTTTACTAATCCAGGTAAGTGGTGTATTTTACACCACTTACTACATCTTAATTAAGTCTCCTAATCTTTCATTTAAATATAAAAATATAACTAGGAGGATTAATGTGAAAACACTATCAGATAAAATTTTCCGTTATGTAAAAATTTTCACACTTCTTATCTTAACCTTAATGACTTCTGCAGCATTTTTACAGGTTGTTTTCCGATATGTATTCAAATATCCTCTACCCTGGACAGAAGAACTGGCTAGATTTTTATTCGTTTGGCTCACTTTTATAGGAAGTGCTGCCGCTGTAAAATCCAAAAGCCATATCGCTATGGATTTATTTGTGTCCATGTTCCCCAAGGTAATTCAAAAATACATCACCTTGCTGGCTTTAATAGTTTTTTTAGGTTTTAGTATTCTCTTAGTTAAACAGGGATTATTTTTAACACAAATGAATATGGGTCAGGAATCAGATGCTTTGGGAATAAAAATGGGTTATCCTTATCTAGCCATTCCAGTAGGTGGAATTTTAATGGCCTTTTTTATTATTGAACAAATTATCACTGTCTTAAGAAAGGGGGTAAACTAATTGTTAACAGTATTATTAACAATTTTTTCACTGGGAATTATCATCGGTGTTCCCATAGCTGTTGCTCTTATCATTGGTGTGGCCGGAGGTCTATATGTAAGTAAGATTCCACTTCTGATCATATCTCAAAAAATGTATACCGGTATTGATAAGTTTACCCTTTTAGCAATTCCTTTCTTTATTCTGGCAGGAACAATCATGCAGCACGGAGGAATGGGCAAAAGATTAGTTAGACTGGCCAATGCAATGGTTGGTCATATTGCTGGTGGTTTGGGTATGGTTTCTGTAGTTGCCTCCATGTTTTTCGGCGCCCTTACCGGCTCTGCCCCCGCTACTACGGCGGCTGTTGGTGGGATAACCATCCCGGAGATGACCAAGAAGAATTATGACCCTAGTTTTTCAGGGGCCTTATGTGCCTCTGCAGGTATTTTAGGGGTATTAATTCCTCCCAGTATTCCCCTTGTTTTGTACGGTGTTACCGCCAACGTATCTATTGTTGAATTGTTTATGGGCGGAATTATGCCTGGTGTTATTTTAGGAATTTTGTTAATGGTGACAACCTATATAATTGCTAAAAAAAGAGGCTATCGAGCAGAAGAAAGAGAAGGTTTATCAGAATTTTGGGCTGCATTTAAAGATTCTTTTTTAGCATTACTGGTACCGGTAATTATCTTAGGAGGTATTTACGGTGGAATCTTTACTCCAACGGAATCGGGAGTAGTGGCCAGTGTCTATGCCTTAATAATTGGAACCTTTGTTTATAAAGAAATTACCTGGGAAAAACTTATAAAAATTGCTTATGATGTTGCAGAAAATTCAGCAACTATCCTCTTAGTTGTTGGTGCAGCAACGTTATTTGGCTGGATAATGACTAATCAGAGTGTTCCCCAGAAATTAGCACAACAAATTTTAGCTTTATCAAATAGTCCTGTCATTGTTTTGTTTATTCTGAACATAATTTTTTTAATTACGGGAATGTTCATGAATCAGGGGGCTGCAATTTTAATTCTGGCACCTATCCTCCTTCCTGTTGTTACTCAACTAGGTGTTGATCCTACTTTTTATGGTGTAATCATGACTATGGTTCTGTCTATCGGCCAAGTTACTCCTCCTGTTTCCTTAACATTGTTCGTTGCCAGTAGGATAACAGGATTAAAGTTGGAAAAGTTAATTCCTGCCGTTATGCCATTTTTATTAACCTTAATTGTGGGTGCACTGGTATTAACTTACTTACCAGATGTTGTAATGCTTATACCTAACTTAGTGAAATAAATTATCCTTCATGAGCACTGCCTACAGGTAGTGCTCCTTTTAAATCTCTTTTGTGAAACCCATAACAATAAATATACCTCAGGCAGGAAATAATCTTTTTCTAAAGAATAATATAGCAAAGGGACTGCGCCTAGCTAAGGCTGGGAGATTTTATACTTTTTCAATAGACTAAAACAAGCTACTGTTCTAAAGTAGGTGATTACAATTAATACTGTTAATCCTTCCACATCATTTTTTAACCCTATTCATGAACACCAAAATATTTCTGAAAAAATAATGTGCGAAATTAAGCGATTTATTTCTGAAGGTAAATTAAAACCTGGAGATAAATTACCGGGTGAAAGGGATTTAGCCCAAATGCTGGGGGTTAGCCGTAATAGTTTACGGGAGGCTTTAAAATCCCTGGCAGCTACAGGGGTAGTTGAAATAAAGCATGGTCAGGGTGTATTTATCACCAACTGTGAACTGGAAAATATATTCAAACAATATTTAGCAAGTTTTAATATTGATATAGAAAAACTCAGGGATTTATATACTGTGCGCAGGGTTTTAGAAACCCAAGCCATTGAATTGGCCTGCCAGAAAGCTTCTGACAATGAATTAAAAGCTATAAAAAACTTTTTATTAGAAACCAAAAAAAATATTACTAAATCCCAGGATACTTTTGTTCTACTTGCCGAAAGTGATGGTAAATTTCATAATTCCATTATGAAAGCATCACACAATTACGTATTGGAGCAAATCATGCCTACCCTGATTGACCTCCTTCTGGATGCCAGGGTCCAGTCTGCACGAAAAGGTAGAGCACTAAAATCCCTTGAAGAGCATCTAATTATTGCTGATGCTTTGGTGATGAGAAATATAGAAGAAGCTAAAAAAGCAATGGAAAATCACTTAATTCAGGTAGAAAAAGATTTATTAGATTAAACAAAAATATAGACCGTTGTTAACGGTCTAATTTTATTACCAAATACTGGCTGGAGTTTTCTTTTCAACTACTTTTTCTAATTGATCGGAGATATTAAGCTCAACAACAATTACTTCTTCTTCCCTTAAAATAGGTGCATTCATAAACTAACCCCCTAAATATTATTCTATATTAATCAAATATAAATGTATGTGTTATATAATACATTTCTCCTAATTATAGTATATACATATCCCCGATAAAATACAACTGTTTTGCATAAAAATATTGTATACAATTCTGTACTAATACACAATAAAGGCATTACTAGTGGCACAAAATCTTTTTCTTAAAACAAAATCCTTCATCTATAAATTGTTCTAGTAAATCTTTATTACTAACCCCCTCTTACTTTAATGATGTTAATTAGATTTTCAGTAAAACTATCACTTATTAGTTCATTTTTTTGGTTCTTCTCCAAAAGGGTTGGTAAAAGACTAATATTTTGCCAATTTTCCATCGGAAAGTTTAACATTAAGCAGTTCTTCCCAATTAATTAGTCCTCTTCTTTTTTTACCTGTTTTCGTAAGAATTGAGCATGCAATAATATTTTTTCCAAATTATTTCATCCTGCAAATATTTTTTTAGTCTTTCAGAAACTTTTGCAGCTTTTTTGGGAGTTCTTAGTGCCATTACTTTTGCAATGATTTCAGTCGGCTCGTCATCTATGTCTAGATTGAGCATTTTTTTGCTTCTTTGTAGCAGCCATTGCAGATAGCAAAGAAATTATCGTTAATATTAACCTTAACTCCATATCTCATTTTTTTCACTTGTTTCTTGCAAGATATGCAGTCCAAGATTAACAATCTCCTTTTTTTCTTGATATTCCTTTAACAGTCTATAATACCAATTTTCGCCCCTCAGACAGCAACTAACTAACCCATATGGTTAGTTCGATCTTTTTTTATTTTCATTAAATTTCAACTTTCGCAGGGCATCATGACAGCTACGTCCAGGGGCGAAAGGGAGTCAGTCCCCGCCGTTGCCAGTGACGCCCTTGCCTACGGGTTGTCTTTCCGCTGGTTAGGTGACAGGGTTTCTTTCAACCCATCGGCTCAGCAGACATGCCGGGCGAACTAAAAAAAGCTACCGGTCAATTTCTACCGGGAGCTTTTCTTTATTATATAAAATAGGATGATCAATATAGTTGTTATAAGTCCTAACATAACTGCTAGTAGTATAAGGCCTCTCTGGCCGAGTAGTTGCCGAAGGCTATGTAACCATGGTAGCTTACCGGATTTACCTTCCCCGTTTTCCTGTGCAGTATCGGCCTTTTTCACAGCTTCAAAATTATAAACATCTCCTGTATTGTCCATCATGGATACTACCCCTGAAAGTGTGGGAGCAATGTTTACGCTTGTCAGCATTAATTCGGCATTTTTTAGCGAAGAATAATCTGCCCCGGTAACCACCATTACTTTTTTGCCTTGACTCCAGGGCGAATTTATTAACTGTACTACCCCAGATTCCTTTCCTAAATCTTCTAAAAAAGAGAAATTTTTATTTGGAATTAACCGAGTATAATTTTCGTCAAACTTAACCGACAGGTATCGGTTAATTGATTTTATATAAGGGTTTTTTTGGGGAATACCGATAAGTATAACATTTTTATTTTTTCTATCACCTGTGAAATCCTCCGCTTTTACCAGTTCCACATCGCCCAAACTCTTTAAATAGTGACCCATATAGGCAAATAAATTCAATGTCATCTCTACATCTTCTACCCTGGGGTTATCCGGAATTACTACTACGGTATCAGACATCCTTCCATTATTGGAGAAAATAGAAGGGTAGTTTTTTAGAGTCCTCCTCTCCCCATCTTCATGAGGTAAATAAAGAAAGCTACTGCTGCCTATAACTGCCCATACTTGATTCTCATACCTCTGATTACAGTCTA
The DNA here is from genome assembly GCA_030154225.1 of Clostridia bacterium. Classification (GTDB taxonomy): domain Bacteria; phylum Bacillota; class Peptococcia; order Peptococcales; family BICA1-8; genus JASKKI01. The sequence goes on from JASKKI010000118.1 coordinate 5,836, forward strand.
TATTTCTC
>JASKKI010000034.1 GCA_030154225.1 Clostridia bacterium
TGAGAAGAATTATTGTAGACGAAAACAAGTGTGCTGGTTGTAGAGTATGTGAAGTAATTTGTTCTTATTCTCATGAAGAGTTAATCAATCCAAAATTGGCGAGAATTACGATAATAAACACAGGAGTTTTAGAAGAAAAACCAAAAGCTGTTGTGTGCAGACAGTGTGAAAATCCCAAATGTGCAGAAGAATGCCAAGTGGGAGCACTTAAATATGATAATGATAAACAAATGGTGAGTTTTGATGAAGACATTTGTATAGGATGTGGTTTATGTGCAAGTGCTTGTCCCTATGGAGCTATAACTTTACATAAAGATAAAGGTACACCGGTGAAATGTGATTTATGTGGTGGAGATCCAAACTGTGTAAAACATTGTACACCAAAAGCCATAAAATTTATTGATATGTCAGATGAAATAGAAGTAAAAAGAAAATGGTTTAAAATTTCTTAATAAAGGAGGTTGTAAAATTGAGTAAATATAGTGCTTACTGTGGGAAGTTATTAAGAGTAAATTTAACATCCGGTGTGATTACCGAGGAGAACCTCCAAGATGATGTTTTAGAAAAATATATAGGATGTAATGGACTGGGAGCATATTATTTATATAAAGAAACTCCCAAAGGAGTAGACCCTTTAGGAGAAGATAATAAACTGATATTTTTTACAGGTCCTTTAACAGGAACAATCTTTCCTAGTGCCCCTAAAATAGGAATTTTTAGTAAGTCGCCGTTGACTAATGGCTTTATGGATAGTTATGCAGGTGGTCATTTTGGAGCAGAATTAAAATTTGCAGGATATGATGGATTAATAGTGGAAGGCAAATCTGAAAAACCTGTTTACTTATGGATAAATGATGGACATATTGAGTTGTGTGATGCCTCAAAATATTGGGGTAAATCTACAACTGAAACAAGGGAAGCTATAAAAAAAGACTTAGAAGAACCACTTATTAGAATAGCTGTTATTGGACCAGCTGGTGAGAAATTAGTAAATTATTCCTGTATTATGGTAGATGGGACTCATGCTGCAGGTAGGGGTGGTCTTGGTGCAGTTATGGGAGCTAAAAACTTAAAAGCTATAGCGATAAAAGGTACTAAAAATAGTATAAAAGTCGCAAATAAAGAAAAAGCAATGGAGATTGTTGAATCCTTATTTGAAGAGATAAGAACAAATAAAGTACTTAGTACAGGCTTGCCCACTTACGGGACAACCGGAGCGACTATGGCAAATAATTCGACAGGTATTTTAGGCACTCGAAATTGGCAAACAGAAGTATTTGAAAATGCTGAAAATATTTCCAACGTAGAATTGGCAGATAAATTATTTGAAAAAACTTTAAGTTGTTACCAGTGTCCGGTTAGATGTGTTCACTATTGCAAAATAAAAGAAGGAAAGTACTCAGGATTAGAAACAATGAAACCACAATATGAAACAGTTTATAGCTTTGGCTCATTATGTGGAATTAGTGATCCAAATGTTATTGCTAAAGCTAACCATGTTTGTAATGAAACAGGTTTAGATACCATTTCAGCTGGAGTTTCTATAGCTTTTATTATGGAGTGCTTTGAAAAAGGAATTTTGAAAGAAGAAGATTTAGACGGAATAAAAGCAGAGTTTGGAAATAGTGATGCATTAATTGAACTTTTAGAAAAAGTTGCAGCAAAAGAGGGTATAGGAGAATTTGTTGGTTTAGGTACTAAGATAATGAGTGAAAAATTAGGGCAGGGAACCCACAAATTTGCAATTAACATTAAAGGATTAGAACTTGCTGGCCATAGTGTAAGAGGATATAAAGGTATGTCTTTAGGATATGCTGTGAGCCCTCGAGGAGGTAGTCACCAAGACATGCGGCATATTCCCGAAAGAAGTGGTCAATTTGATCGTAGAACAATTAAAGATAAAGAACAACTAGTTCATGATATTATGTCTACTACCGTAATTAGAGATACTTTCACTTATTGTGCTATGATTGAAGGAAATATTGGAAGAGTTGGACTAAGTGATAAACATGTAAAAATAATTAATGCTATTTGTGGATTTGAGTTTGATGTTGAAGACCTACAAAAAATTGCAGATCGCATTATAAATTTAGAAAGATGCTTTAATGTTAGAGAAGGTATGGATAGAAAGGATGATATCCTACCCGAACGTTTTATGACAGAACCAATTCCCGAAGGACCATCGGCGGGAATGTATACTCCAAAAGAAGAATTAGATGAAATGTTGGATAAATATTATGAGTTAAGAGGTTGGGATCAGAATGGGGTGCCATTAGCAGAGACTATCAGAAATCTAAATCTAGACGATATAGTTAAACAACCTATTTAGATGATTTTTATTAGTAAATAGGGAAGGAAGATATAAATTGCATAGTAACCAAAGTTATATTGAGGTTAATGTAAAGTTTTTATTTGGACTTGAAAAAGGTCTTCCTTTAAAGAATAGACAAACTAATATCAAAATTAGTCAACCATTTACAGTTCAACATTTAATTGAAGTTTTAGAAAAGATGTATCCCAAATTAAAAGAAAACATCAGATACAAAGGCGAATTTGTACCCTATCTAAATATTGTGGTTAATGGTTGCGAAATATTACCTATACAAGCAAGAAATAAAGAATTAAGAGAAGGCGACCAGATTGTCTTAATGTATGTCGGTGTCGGTGGCTAGCGTTCAATATTAATAAAAGTAGGTGAATGTATATGAAATTAGGTTTTATCGGTCTGGGAAATATGGGTGGTCCCATGGCCGCCAATCTTTTAAAGGCCGGATATGATGTAACCGTTTATGATGTAAATGAAAAATCTGTAGAAAATCTTACTAAGCAAGGAGCAAAAGCCGCTTTTAATCCAAAAGGTGTAGCAGAAGGAGTAGATGTAATACTTCTATCTCTGCCTAACCCTGCCATTGTTACACAAGTAGTAACTGGAATAAATGGTGTATTAGAAGGTATAAAGAAAGGTTCCGTAATTTTAGATTTAAGTACAGTTACACCAAATACAATTATTAAACTAGTTCCCCAAGTTGAAGCTAAAGGAGCAAAAATATTAGATGCTCCTGTTAGTGGAGGGGTTCCTGGCGCAATAGCAGGAAAATTAACAATTATGGTTGGTGGAGATCAAGAAACCTTCGAAAAATGCCAACCTATTCTTGAAGCTATTGGTAAAAATATATATTACCTTGGTGAAGTTGGTTCAGGTTTAACAGTAAAACTTATTAACCAGTTTTTATTCGCTGCCAACTTGGCTGCTCTAGTAGAAGCCTTTAGTTTAGCGGCAAAAGTAGGGATAGATGCAGAAAAAATGGTTGAAATACTATTAAAAAGCTCAGGAAGTAGTTATGCGTTAAATACCCGCCATGAAAAAATTGCAAATAATAATTTTGAACCTGGTTTTCAAATAGAACTAATGTTAAAAGATTTATCGTTAGTTTCTGCAATGGCTCATGAAAATGATATTCCTTTACAGATAGGTGATTCTGCTGCTCAATTATATAGATTAGCCAAAAGAAGAGGTTATGGTAAAAAAGATGTCGCAGGTATACTTTTAGCAATGGAGGAAGTTTTAAATATAAAATTTCCGAGGAAGGAGAATGAGTAAATGATAATTAATGCTGAAAAATGTGTAGGTTGTGGAATTTGTATACCATATTGTCCAGTTGGTGCTATAAAACTGAATAATAAAAAGGCTCATATTGAACTTGAAGAGTGCTTGGAATGTGGTACATGTGGCAGAGATTATATTGTTAAATGTCCGCAAAATGCAATTAAAGAAAGTGCAGATGTTTATGAAAGACCAAGATCAATAAGAAAATATTTTAGCGATCCCATGGCTTACCACGTAGAAACAAAGGTACCCGGTAGAGGAACAGAAGAAGTAAAAACCAATGATGTAACAGGAAGAGTTAAAAAAGGAGAGGTTGGAATAGGAATTGAAGTTGGTAGACCTTGTTTAGGAACAAGTTATGTAGAAGTAGAAAAAATAACTAAAGCTTTGGCAGGTATTGGTATTACTTATGAAGAGGATAACCCTATTACTCATTTAATGGAAGACCCTGAGAAAGGTACTTTTATTGAGGAGGCTAAAAAATCTAGGGTAGTTTCTGCTATTATTGAATTTACTATACCTGTATCAAAAATGGCAAAAACACTAGAAGTTATAAAAGAAGTTTCCAAATCTATTGATACTGTTTTCTCCCTAGATTTAATTTCAAGGCTTGAATCAGATGGCACTATACCAGTAGAAAGAGAATTGACTAAATTAGGCTTCGAATTTAGACCAAATGCAAAACTTAATCTTGGTTTAGGAAGACCTTTAAAGGAGGAGTAATGATATGACACATTCTTTACATAGAAGAGGCACTATTGAAAATTTAAAAGATGATTATGTTGTACTTGTTACACCTGCAGTAGGAATAAATCATCATGACTCAAAAGAAAAATTAAAAAAAATATTAGATAAAATTTTTGAGCTTGGTCCTAATAATATAGGCTCCTATGAAACTGGTACAATTTATAGTGGTGCAACAATAGAACAAATAAAAGAACAACTCTCAGAGACACCAAGAGTAAGATGTTGTTTTGATGATAGAGAAAAAGTAAGAGAACTAGTGAAATATATAAAAGAAAGTGGTTGTGGCTTATCAGTAACATTAAGTGGTCTAATTGACGATGTAAAGGGAATGGCTTCAGAGTTGGATATAACTCCTCATTCAATAAACTTATCATTAGGTTCATTTGGTAAGACAGATAAACTACCTGATTATGGTGTATTAGAATTTGTTACAATGTGTGGTCATGGTATGATCTCCGGGAACTTAGTTGAGAAACTAATTGATGATGTAAAAAAAGGAAAGAAAAGTATCAAAAAAGCTGCTGAGTTAATAGCCCAACCTTGTGTATGTGGGATATTTAATACCAAAAGGGCTGAACAACTCTTACAAAAATATATAGATAACAAATTATAAATCTACAATGATTTTTTGTTAATACAATTACTTTCCCGTAAATTGTCAATAATAAAAAAGGAGGAGAAGGTTGAACAAATCATACCAAGGTAAAATTTTATCAATAAATCTTTCTTCTGGTGCTATATTTGTGGAAGAAAAGGATGATATATTTTACAGAAAATATCTTGGAGGTAAAGGAATAGCTCTTTATTATTTATTAAAAGAGTTAAAACCAAAGATAGATCCCCTTAGTGCAGAAAATATTCTTATTGTTGCGCCGAGCATTTTAACTGGCGCTCCAGTTCCTTCATTGTCTCGATATACAGTCGCTGCAAAATCCCCATTAACTGATGCCTATGGTGAAGCGGAAGCAGGAGGATGGTTCGGCCCTGAATTAAAGTTTGCTGGATATGATGCCATTATAATAAAAGGAAAAGCTTCTCATCCCGTATATATATCTATTATCGATGGTAAAGTTGAAATTAAAGATGCAAGACATTTATGGGGAAAAACGACTGGAGAAACGCAAGATATTATTAGAGATGAACTGAGTTTATCAACGGCAAGAATACTCTCAATTGGCCCTGCTGGTGAACGGTTGGTTCGTTACGCCTGTATTTTAAATGAACTTGGCCATGCTAATGGTAGAACAGGTATGGGTGCAGTAATGGGTTCCAAAAATTTAAAAGCAATTGTAGTTAAAGGTAAAGATAGATGTTCTTTTGCTAATCCTGAAAAAGTAAAGGAAATAGCTCAGTTTATGGCAAGAGAGTTTAAAAACAATCCATTAACTTTAACTCTTTATGAATTAGGAACTTCTGCAGGAGTTTCTGGATTAAATGCTTCAGGAATACTACCGACAAGAAATTTTAATGATGGTGAATTTCAAGACCATGAGAAAATTTCTGGAAATGCCATTAAAGATGAAATATTAATTAATCGAAAAGGATGTTATGCTTGTTCAATAAAATGCAAAAGGGTAGTTGAAGTTAAGACTAGTGAATACACTGTTGACTCCAGATATGGTGGTCCAGAATATGAAACGGTTGCTGCTTTTGGCTCACTTTGCTGCAATAGTGACTTGAAATCCATTGCAAAAGCAAATGAACTATGTAACAAATATGCTCTGGATACTATATCAACAGGTGCCACTATTGCATTTGCAATAGAGTGTTTTGAACAAGGGCATCTATCATTAGCGGATACAGGAGGATTAGAATTAAGATTTGGGGATCCTAATATTATTTTACAATTAATTGAAATGATTGCTTTTAGAGAAGGTATCGGAGACCTATTGGCTGAAGGAGTTAAAAGGGCATCAATTAAATTAGGGCTAGAAAAAAGTGATTTAGTTCTTGAGGTTAAAGGCCAAGAACTACCAATGCATGATCCTAGAGGAAAAGTATCCTTGGGATTGGGTTATGCTGTTTCTCCTAATGGTGCAAATCATTTAGTTTCAATTCATGATAGTTTAATAGAAAATGGGAACGGTTTACCTTTTAATTCAATTTCCTGTATTGGATTATTAGAACCGTTGGATTCAAGAGATTATGGTCCTAAAAAGGTGCGTCAGTTTGTATACCTGATGTATTTATGGAGCCTATTAGATACAATTTCTGTTTGTATTTATGGAATTGCCCCTAGAGGATTACTGCCATTAAATAAATTTGTTGAATTAGTTGAGGCGATTAGTGGATGGGAAACTAGCTTATGGGAGCTTCTAAAAGCAGGGGAAAGAACTATAAATATGGCAAGAGTTTTTAATGCAAGGGAAGGTTTTACACGTAAAGATGATACACTTCCTAGTCGCTTATTTAAAAGTTTGCAAAGCGGAAATCTAAAAGGGACTTGCTATTCTAAAGAAAACTTTGAAAAGGATTTGGAACTATTTTATGAAATGATGGGTTGGGATACTAAAACTGGTAATCCAAAAAATGCAAAATTGTACGAGCTTGGTTTAGATTGGCTTGTAAAAGGGGATTGAACGATTTTAATGCTTACAATAATATTTCACTCTAGCATGTATTTGTATTCGCCAGGAAATAAAAAAATAATCCAGATACCTCTACAAGAGCCTAGATACTTAGTTGACATACTTAACTCTCTGAATATTTCGATTAGTAATATCGGTTTAATTCTTATAAATAAGGAAAAAAAAATATACATTGATAAGGTTTTAGTAAAAACAGGTGATAAAGTTGAATTATACCCCTTTTTTGGTGGAGGATAAAAATATTATATTTTGTAGTATATTATTCTTTAATATTTACAGTATTTAGAGCTCTTTATTAAGGTTTTGTAGTTTAAATTTATGGTAAGGTTAACTCCTCACTTATAATGTCTTCCCTAGTCAAAAGCTAGATTTATATGTCTAGATTTATAAGTCTAGCTTTATTTTTATTGATATAAAAGAATGCTTTTTAAAGGAAAAATTGAACTGATTTTTAGTAATATTCAAACACATTATATATTTAATGTAGAAGAAAGTTTAAAAGTATCTAAAGATAAAGATTATAAAAAAAGTGTATCTTTTAATAAAATTGGAGGTAATACATAATGTCGAGCCTTCCATTGGATATTAATTATAAATATTGTAAAGCTTGTGGAATCTGTTATGATTTATGCCCCAAAAAAGCAGTATCTGGTGATGACCAAGGTAAAATAGTATTACGTAATCCTCAATTATGTGTGAAATGTGGTATTTGTGAAAGCCACTGCCCTGATTATGTAATTTTCTTAAGGAGGTAAAAGACATGTCTCCTAAAGCACGGTTAATTCAAGGTAATAGAGCATGTGCAGAAGGTGCAATAGCCGCAGGAGTGCGTTTTTTTGCCGGATATCCAATAACTCCTTCCACAGAAATTGCTGAAATAATGTCTGAAGAGTTACCTAAATTAAGTGGTAAATTTATTCAAATGGAAGATGAAATTGCCAGTATGTCTTGTATAATTGGAGCATCCTTAACGGGTAAAAAAGTTTTAACAGCAAGTAGTGGCCCCGGTATATCACTTAAGCAAGAAGCTATAGGTTATGCATGCATGACAGAAACTCCATGTGTAATAGTTAATGTACAAAGACTGGGTCCAAGTACTGGTGGGCCAACTTCTTCTGCCCAGGGTGATATTATGCAGGCTCGTTGGGGTACACATGGTGACCATCCAATAATTGCTTTATGTCCTTCAAGTGTATATGAATGCTTTACCCTTACTATAACAGCAGTTAACTTTGCTGAAAAATATCGTACACCAGTTTATGTAATGCTGGATGAAATTGTTGGTCATATGAGGGAAAAGGTAGTATTACCTGATGCTGATGAAATTGAAGTTATTGACCGTAAAAGACCAACCTGTCCTCCAGAGGAATATAAGCCTTATCAAATAGGCGAAAGTTTAATTCCTGCCATGGCTGATTATGGTACAGGCTATAAATGGCATGTTACCGGACTCTTTCATGATGAAACAGGTTTTCCCAGCGGAAACCCCCAGGTTATAGACGCTCAGTTTAAACGGTTAATGGCTAAGTTTAAAAAATACGAAGATGAAATTCTTTTATGGGAAGAAACTGAAACTAAAGATGCCGAAATTTTATTAGTAGCTTATGGTAGTACTGCCCGTTCTGCTTTAGAAGCAGTAAATATTCTTCGGACCGAAGGCATAAAAGCAGGCTTATTCAGGCCCATAACAATTTGGCCTTTTCCAGAAAAAGTCTTAAAGACTTTAGCAGGGAAAGTTAAAAAAATTATTGTTCCGGAAATGAACTATGGTCAGCTCTTTTTAGAAGTGGAAAGAGTGTGTAAGGATAAAACTCAAGTCAGTGGACTATTTAAAGTAGATAGTTTACCAATAGCTCCCGATGAAATAACAGCAAAAGTCAGGGAGGTGTTGTAGATGCGGCCAGAATTACAAAAATTATTTAGGATGGAAAAATTGCCCCATATCTGGTGTCCAGGTTGCGGTCACGGTATAATAACCCGGGCTATTGGTGAAGCAATTGCTGAATCAGATATTAATTTAGACAAAACTGTCATTGTTTCCGGTATCGGATGTTCCTCCCGTGCTCCCGGTTACATGAATTTTGATACATTGCATACTCTACATGGTCGAGCTTTAGCCTTCGCAACAGGAGTAAAGCTTGCCAATCCTGAATTAAATGTTTTTGTTATAACCGGTGACGGTGATGCTACAGCTATTGGCGGTAATCACTTTATCCATGCAGCTAGAAGAAATATAGATTTAAACGTTATCTTATTTAACAATAACATTTATGGGATGACCGGGGGACAATATTCACCTTTAACACCAACAGGTAAAATGGCCTCAACATCTCCATATGGAAACCCGGAAAACAATTTTGATATTCCTGCTTTAGCCATTGCGGCCGGAGCATCTTATGTTGCCAGGGGGACAGCCTTCCATGACAAATTATTGATAGAATGTATTAAAGAAGGTATCAAAAATAAAGGCTTCTCCTTGATTGAAGCTATGAGCATGTGTCCAACTTCCTACGGCAGGCGCAATAAGATGGGTAATGCAGCTGATATGTTGAATGATTTAAAAAGAATAGCCGTAAATATCAATGTTGCTAAAAAGTTACCACCAGAAAAACTAGAAGGTAAATTCTTAATAGGTAAATTACACCATAAACCGTACCCTGAATTTACCCAAGAATATGATAAATTAATACTAAAACTCCAGAAAGGGGCTGAATAATTATGAAGAGATGGGAATTCAGACTCAGTGGTTCTGGAGGACAGGGTTTAATTACAGCAGGAATCATCTTAGGGGAAGCAGCAGTTATAGAAGGAAAAGAAGTTGTTCAATCCCAAAGCTATGGTCCGGAAGCTAGAGGTGGAGCTAGTAAGGCAGAAGTAATTATTGATGATAAAACGATTAATTATCCTAAGGTTGTTATTCCAGATTTATTACTAGCTATGTCCCTGGAAGCCGCAGATAAATATGGTTCAGAAATTAAAGAAAACGGGATTATTATTCTCGATTCAAGTATGGTTAGTGGATTTAAGAATGAAAAGGCACAGATAATAGAAATCCCAATAACAAAATTAGCTAAAAAAGAAATAGGTAAAACATTTGTTGCGAATATAATTGCAGTATCTGCTTTAGTAGGATTGACAGAGGTTGTTTCTTTTGTTTCTTTGAAGAAGGCTATTTTATCACGGATTCCAAAAGGAACCGAAGACATTAATCTTAAAGCCTTGGAAATTGGATGGGCGTTAATAAAATAAATTATGTGATTTGCGTTATTTTAAAAAGCAAAATTGGGGCTACATAATGATAGTTTAGGGAATTATTTATAAATTTTTAAAATTCAAGAAGGGAGAAGATTAATGCATGCCAATAGTTAAAATTGATATGTTAGAAGGAAGAAGCTTAGAGGAAAAACGTTCATTAGTAGAAAAGGTTACAGAAGCTATTAGTGAAACAGTAAGTTGTCCTAAAGAAAATGTCACAATTATTATTAGAGAAATGACTGCTCAACACTTAGGTAAAGGAGGCAGGCTAAGAGCTGATCAATAAATACAACTATAACTCTAATTAACAACAGGACCATACACTCATGTTTACTGTTAATTTATGTGTTTATTAATAAAATCCTCTCATCTTTTTAACTACAGAAGCTGAACTTGGCTTATCTAAATAGTAATAGAAATCATCATAAAACTATTAAAAGCATCAACAATTTCCAGGTAGGAATGTTTTAGGATAAACATGTAATAGAGGCATAAAAAAATAGTATCAAAGGTTTACTGGTAATAGGGTATTAAGAAACTTGGTAACAAAGAGGACGTTCATTTACAGGCGGGACACTTAAACCTAATAATAACAATCCTATGGACAGTATATCTAGTAATAGCGTTGCGGTAATAAAAGCCTTGGGGTGTAGTCTTTCCGTGTAGCCGCAGTTTTTACAACCATATTGGACAGGAAAAATATTTGCTTTTTCCAACTTTTCATATTCTTGTATATTTTTTAGAAATGTGGTAAGAATAATCATTGATTATATTAATTATGGAATTAGGGGAAAGCAGACTCTTTACTTGGAAGGCTTTTCCCCAAATTCTTTTTTTATTTTAATAGTTAATTTATTGCCAAATAATTAGAAACTTAGAACATTTAAGGAGATTAAATAACCTTAAAATTATTAAGTCAAATTAGTTAATTTTATTGGGGTGTCCAAGGTGGATTTAATTTACGGCTTTTGGTAGGTTTTGGGGTGGAAGAAATTATCTACATTCCCACAGTATTAAATTTAAAATGGAACTACTCATTTTTTTTAATTTGGCGAAGCCTACGTACAATTGTAGATTGACTTACTTCCAGTAGATCAGCTATTTTTCTTGTACTACCGCAGGATTCTCGGGCCATAAGGATTAGTTTTTCCTCTAGCTCATTTATAGCTTGTTTTAAAGGTATAATTTTGTTAATTATAATATTAGAATTATCTTTATCAGAGAATCTAATGTTTTTTGGTAAATGTTTTGGTAGTATTTCGTTTTCAGGACTCATTATTATAAGCCTCTCGACAACATTTTTTAACTCTCTAACATTTCCTGGCCAATTATAGTTTTCCAAAATTTCAATTACTTCAGGAGAAAAATATTTTTGCATATTGTATTTCATGTTGTAAGTTTCGCAGAAATGAAATAATAATGGTATGATATCTTCTTTTCTTTCTTTGAGTGGTGGAATTTCAATAGGTACAACATTTAATCTGTAATATAGGTCTTCTCTAAATTTACCTATTTCAACCAAATGTTCTAAGTCTTGGTTTGTAGCAGCTATAATTCTTACATTCACTTTAATAGGTTTGATGCCACCTACTCGATAAATCTCTTGTTCTTGCAAAACTCTTAAAAGTTTTATTTGCAAATCAGGTGATATTTCACCTATCTCATCTAAAAAAAGTGTACCTTCGTTAGCTACTTCAAATAAACCGGGTTTTCCCTTACTTAAAGCTCCTGTAAAGGCACCTGGCTCGTAACCAAATAACTCTGATTCCAGTAAATTAGGTGATATTGCACTACAGTTAATCTTAATAAAAGAATGATTTTTACGAAGGCTTGATGAATGGATTAATTTTGCGATAATTTCTTTACCTACTCCCGATTTTCCTAAGATAAGTACAGTGGTATCAAATCTTGCTACTTGGAGAGCGGATGTTAATACCCTCTTCATTTTAGAACTTTCAACTATAATATCGTTATATTTTTGATTATGAATACGTAATAAAGATAGTTCATTTTTATATCGTTCAGTTAATTCATTGGCTTTTTTTAATTCGCATTTTAGCTTATTGAGTTCTGTAATATCTCGAACATTGGTAATTATATATATTAACTCACCCTTTTCATTAAAAACGGGGCTGCCAGTTATGACTGCTTGCTTCCCTGTTTTGAAGCTTTGAATAGTTGTCAAAGATTTTTGAGTTTGCAAAATGGTCGGTGTAACTATAGGTGTAAACAAACCGCTATTTTCTAAATCTCTTATATTTTTTCCTAAGACATCAGAGATTTTGATACCCGTTATTCTTTCATATGCTTTGTTAGCCCAAATAGTTGTACCATGTACGTTTGTGACAAAAATTCCATCATAAGATGACTCTAATATAGCTTTAAGTGAAGATTGTATTAATTTAAGTTCTTTAAAATTTTCTATAAAACTAACATCTTCAAGTATTAATATTTTTTTCCAAGTTTTAAAAAGTATCAATTTAAGATAAAAAGTTTTATTGTTGATTTTCAATATTGTGCTTGTAGTTTTTGCAGTTTGGAACAGTGAATTAAGTTTAGATAAGTGTTCTGATAAGAGTGAATTCAAGAAATCCTCGCTAGTTACGTCAAGGGCCTTAATTTCTCCATCTTTATCTATAATGAATGTATATAAATGATTATTGACATTAGGTACAAATGTTTCGTAATTAAATATTGATAACATTTCTAACCTCCTTCCCGCAAATTATATGACAAATTATTTTTTAAAATAATTAGTTTATTGCTAATTTTTTATTAATTTTTATAATTTAATAATATCAGAACAGGGTCATTTTAAAAAGCTGATTTTATTAGTCTTTTACTCACTTTGCAATAATTTTAAGAAAATGAGTCATATTTGGTTCAAAACCGAACCGAATATGACTCATTTTCTTAATGCAGTACTTATTTATAAAGGTTTTACTATTGGCATTTATATTGCATATTTCTTTTTAAGAATTAAGTACTCATTAAATTATTAACTTAGTTAATCAAACTAATCCGAGGAGGTGTCAGTAGATGGGTTCTATCAAGATAAGAGAAGAACGTTGTAAAGGATGTACATTATGCATTAATGCTTGTCCCCAAAAAATAATAACATTAGCTTCCTACACTAACAGCAAAGGATATTATCCTGCAACTTTAGCTGATGAAGATACTTGTACAGGTTGTGGGTCTTGTTATACATTCTGCCCTGATATGTGTATAGAAGTTTATCGTTAAAGGTATTTGTAATATAGTTACAAATGAAAAGGAGGAGTAAAAAATTGGCTAAAAAGATTTTAATGAAAGGGAGCGAAGCGATTGCTGAGGCTGCCGTCCTTAACGGCTGTCGCTATTTTTTTGGTTATCCCATAACGCCCCAAAATGAAATTCCTGAATATCTTTCAAAACGTCTGCCAGAAGTACAAGGGACTTTTTTACAGGCGGAGAGTGAAGTATCTGCTATTTATATGGTATTAGGGGCAGGTGCTGCTGGTGCAAGAGTAATGACTTCCTCATCCAGTCCCGGTATAAGTCTTAAGCAAGAAGGGATTTCCTATATGGCTGGTGCGGAAGTACCTTGTGTTATTGTAAATATTATGCGCGGTGGTCCTGGTTTAGGTGCTATTCAAGGTGCTCAGCCTGATTACTGGCAGGCAACCAGGGGAGGGGGGCATGGTGATTATCGATTACTTGTGTTGGCTCCTGCCACTGTACAGGAAGCTGTTGATTTAACTTATCAGGCTTTTGACCTTGCTGATAAATACCGTAATCCTGTAATGATACTTGGTGACGGCATCTTGGCTCAAATTATGGAACCTGTTGAACTACCGGAAGCTAGTAAACAATTACCTGAAAAGGCTTGGACGGTAGGTAAAAACGAAAACAGACAAAGAAATGTAGTAAGTTCCTCATATCCAAAAGTAGATGAGTTGGAAAAAGTAAACATCCGCCTGCATGAGCGGTATGACCAAATCAAGAAAAATGAAGTCCGTTGGGATTCATATCTAACTGATGATGCTGAGTATGTGGTTGTTGCCTATGGTTCTGCTGCACGAATTGCTAAAGCTGCTATAAAAATGGCCCGGGCAGAAGGTATCAAGGTTGGGCTTTTAAGGCCTATTAGTGTTTGGCCGTTTCCGATTGAACCATTCCAAAAAATTATTACACAGACAAAATTCTTCCTTTCTTTTGAAATGTCTACAGGCCAAATGATTGATGATGTAAGATTGGCTATCGGTAATGAAAGACCCGTTTATCATTATGGACGTTTAGGTGGGGTTATACCATTACCTGAGGAATTACTAGCTAAAATTAAAGAGCTTATAAAGGAGGTGCAATAGATGAATAAAGTATATTCTTCTCCAAAAACACTTGTGGATGTGCCTATGCATTATTGTCCCGGCTGTACTCATGGGATTATTCACCGTTTGGTAGCCGAGGTTGTTGAGGAAATGGGATTTATGTCTAAAACAATAGGTATTGCTTCAGTGGGTTGTTCCTGCTTCTGTTATGATTATTTTAATTTTGATATGGTAGCTACTGCCCATGGTAGGGCTCCAGCCACTGCTACGGGGGTTAAACGGGTTCATCCAGATTGTCTAGTTTTCACTTATCAAGGTGATGGAGATTTGGCGGCTATAGGAACTGCTGAAATAATTCATTCTGCAGTCCGTGGGGAAAAGATTAGTGTAATTTTTGTAAATAATGGAATTTATGGCATGACTGGGGGGCAAATGGCACCTACGACATTACCAGAGATGAAGGCAACAACCTCGCCTTACGGTCGTAATACGGCCTTAACAGGGTATCCCATTAAAATGACGGAAATGTTAGCTTTACAAGACGGATGTGTATACGCAGAAAGAACCAAAATCAGTAGTATAGCTACAATTAATAGGACAAAAAAAGCTATAAGAAAGTCTTTTGAATTACAAATGGCAGGCAAAGGTTTTAGTGTAGTAGAGATATTATCAACTTGTCCTACTAACTGGGGTATAGAGCCATTGAAAGCTATTAAGTGGATGGAAGATAATTTAGAAGCCTATTATCCGGTTGGAGTAATCAAGGCGCCTAAGGAGGTTGAATAACATGATGCACCAGTTCCTTTTGGCAGGATTTGGTGGACAAGGAGTAATGTTGATGGGTAAAATTCTTGCTTATGCTGGAATGAAAGAGAATAAGCAAGTTATGTACATACCTTCCTATGGCTCCGAGATGCGCGGTGGGACTGCAAACTGTTCTGTCATTCTTTCGGAAGAAGAGATAGATGCCCCTGTAGTTAGTAGGCCTACAGGGCTAGTCGCAATGAATACTCCTTCTTTAGATAAATTTGAATCTTGTGTAAGCGAAAATGGCTTGATTATACTTAACTCGTCTCTAATTGTACGGGAACCAGTGAGAGAGGATATTAATATTATTAAAGTACCCGCTAGTGATATTGCTAAAGAATTAGGAAACGAACGGATTGTTAATATGGTTCTTTTAGGAGCTTTAATATCTGTAACTAATTGTCTTAAAGTAGAATCAGTTATGGAGAGCTTAAAAGAAATATTACCTCCTCATCGGCATGATTTATTACCTCTTAACCAAAAAGCAATTGAAAAAGCCATGAATTATATTAAGTAAATTGCTGCTTTAAGAAATTTGGGTGTATTATTCAGTTTTAGACAAAAGGGCCGTCCTAAAAGTTTTATATTTTTATAAAGTATAGCCCCGTTCTCTTTAATCTTGGGTAATTACGTGGAAGAATTATTATAACAATTAGTGATGCATCTCAGTTTTTGGAAGCTTATGCAAAATTAAAGGAACATCTAAACAAAGTTGAATAAAAGTTGTTTCCGAACTCCTCACTATTTATATATTTTGACCGATTACTTTATTTTTATCCTAGTGACACTAGTCGAGTAGTCGGTCACCCTTTCTTATTATATGTTTAGCTAGATTTATTTGAAATCATATAAATTGATGATTTAGTATGCTTCTAACAAAAACAATAAAGATAAATTCAATAATTTGGAGGATTAAATTATGAAAATTATGATATGTGGTGCCGGGACAATGGGTTCAGGAATAGCGCAGGTCATGGCTGAAGCAGGACACCAAGTTATATTAAGGGATATTTCCCGGGAATTTGTAGATAGAGGTTTAAAGATAATTGAAAAAAATCTTGATAAGAAATTACAAAAAGGCAAAATAACAGCCGATGCTAAAGCTAATGTATTATCTCAAATTGAAGGCACAATATCCCTTGATTTAGCACAAGACATCCACTTGATATTAGAAGCAATTGTTGAAAAAATGGAACCCAAAAAAGAGCTGTTTCAGAAGTTAGATGAAATTTGTCCCGAAAATGTTATCTTTTCCAGTAATACTTCTGCCCTTAGTATCAGTGAGTTAGGTTCAGTTACTAAACGTCCTGATAAGTTCATTGGTATGCATTTCTTTAACCCGGCACCAATTATGAATTTGGTAGAGGTTATTAAAGGGGTAGGTACTAGTGAAGAAACCTACAATTTTGTAAAGAATTTTACCGAGTCTTTAGGAAAGACTCCAGTGACAGTAGAAGAAGCCCCTGGATTTGTTGTAAATAGAATTTTAATTCCAATGATAAATGAAGCAGCTTATATATTAATGGAAGGAATTGCAACAGCTGAAGATATTGATACGGCAATGAAACTGGGAGCTAATCATCCTATAGGACCATTGGCTTTAGGAGACTTAGTAGGTCTGGATGTGTGTTTATCCATTATGGAAACCCTTTATGAAGAAACGGGGGATAATAAGTATCGTCCATGTCCATTATTGAAAAAAATGGTACGAGCAGGATACTTAGGACGGAAAACCAAGAAAGGATTCTTCGACTATAAATAGGTGGTGAAACTTATGAAAGAGGTCGTAATACTTAGTGCTGTTAGAACAGCAATTGGTTCAATGGGTGGGACTTTAGCTAAAGTATCTGCTGTTAAATTAGGTAGTATTGTCATAAAAGAAGCCTTACATAGGGCTCAAGTAGAACCTTATAAAGTTGATGAAGTAATTATGGGTAATGTTTTGCAAGCAGGTCTAGGTCAAAATGTTGCCAGGCAGGCTGCTTTAATAGCAGGGCTTCCTATAAATGTACCAGCTCTGACAATAAATAAAGTTTGTGGTTCGGGTTTGAAATCTGTAGCTTTAGCGGCCCAATCTATAGCCCTAGGAGATGCTGATATAGTAGTAGCCGGTGGTACTGAAAATATGTCTCAAGCTCCATACTTGTTACCTCAAGCTCGGTTTGGTTATAGAATGGGAAATGGCCAATTGGTTGATTCCATGATTAAAGATGGTTTGTGGTGTGCTATATCTGATTATCACATGGGTATTACTGCAGAAAATATTGCAGAGCGCTGGGGTATTACCAGAGAAGAACAGGACCAATTTGCTATAGAAAGTCAGAACAAAGCAGAAAGTGCTATCAAAGACAACCGTTTTGCCGAAGAAATAGTACCTGTACAGGTTCCTGGGAAACGTGATGTAATAGAGTTTAAAGTTGATGAATATCCAAGGTTTGGTACTACTATAGAAAACTTAGCTAAACTTAGACCAGCCTTTAAAAAGGATGGAACAGTTACAGCCGGTAATGCTTCCGGTATTAATGATGGAGCAGCTGCTTTAGTTTTAACTACAGCAGAAAAGGCAAAACAACTAGGAGTTACTCCAGTAGCAAGATTTGTAGCCCATGCTTCTGCTGGCGTTGACCCGCAAATAATGGGTATTGGGCCAGTTGAGGCAACTAAAAAGGCTTTAGATAAAGCAGGCTGGCAAATAGCTGATTTAGACCTGATTGAAGCAAATGAAGCTTTTGCTGCACAATCCTTGGCTGTGGTTAAAGATCTAGATTTAAATAAAGAAATTACCAATGTTAATGGTGGTGCAATTGCCTTAGGTCATCCCATAGGTGCTAGTGGTGCACGGATACTAGTTACCTTACTTCATGAAATGGCTAAAAGGGAAGCTAAGAAAGGCTTAGCTACTTTATGTATCGGTGGCGGCCAGGGAATATCTGTTTTAATTGAAAGATAACTTTATCATTAATTGGAAAAAAAGATGCCTTTGTAAGAAAAGGCTACTGGCTACCCTTCTCTTTACTAACTCTTTTTCACCCACTAAATAATTAAATCTCATCAATAGCTTTTTGGTTGTTGGGGTCAGATGTCTTCATCAGGAAAATTTCGTTCTTTTAGAAAAATAACCTGACATTCCACTTCTTTTTAACTTTCCTTTCACATATATCTTTTAATGCAAACAAATTTGAGGAGGGATATTGTGAGCGGAAAGTTAAGGGAGTTTTTCCCTGGTGGTAATACTTCTTATGGTTTTTATTCCTTTTACGACTTTATAATTGACAAGGACGCTACTAGAATTTTCGTAATAAAGGGGGGGCCTGGGGTAGGCAAATCAACTTTTATGAAAGTCATTGGTCAGTCCATGCTAGAAAAGGGGTTTGATGTAGAGTTTCATAATTGTTCCTCAGATAATAATTCCATTGATGGTGTAGTTATTCCCGCTTTAAAAATAGCGTTAATTGACGGTACGGCACCTCACATAGTTGATCCTAAGAATCCAGGGGCTGTAGATGAAATTATTCACCTGGGAGATTATTGGGATGAAAAAGGTTTAAGGGCAAGTAAAGCAGAAGTTTTACAATCAAACGCAAGGGTAGGAAGGTTATTTAAAATCGCCTATAGTAGTTTAAAAGAAGCTAAAGTAATTCATGATGAATGGGAAAGCTATATCACAGAAAGTATGGATTTTGCCCCAGTTAACAAGATTACCCGCTATGTTGCCAATGAAGTATTTGCTGATGTTGAACCTAATTACAGCAGGGTGGCAAAGGCCAGGCAGTTATTCGGAAGTGCTATAACACCTCAAGGACCGGTAAATAAATTAGATAGTATTTTAATTGATGTAGAAAATGTGTATGTTTTAAGAGGTGAACCGGGAACAGGGAAGTCGACATTTATAGAAAAAATGTTAGCTAGAGCCCAGGAAATGGGTATTGATACGGAAGTTTATCATTGTCCCCTTGATCCTTACAAAATCGATTTTCTAGTAATTCCCAAATTGAAAGTAGCTTTTATTAATGGTACCGAGCCGTTAAAAGTGGATTTGAGTAAATTTACAACAACGGAAATAGATTTTGATCAGTTCCTGGACCCTGATACTTTAGATATATATGAAAAGGAGTTAGAAGATTGTAAAGAACGCTTTTGGGAAGCATATAACAGAGCCATTTATTATATAAGTGAAGCAAAGAGAGTTCATGATGAAATGGAAGAGTACTATATACCTAATATGGATTTTACAGCTATTAATGCTAAAAGGGACGAGACTTTACAAAGGATCTTACAATATGCAAAAGAATTAAATAAATAAAAATAGTGGAATACAGGCCGAGCATTGCTCGGTTTTTTCTCTTTAAAACTTAATGTTCACAATTATTTCATTTTTACAACATAAATATGTCAAATCTTGCTATTATAATGCAGTTAAACAATAAATAATAAATAAAAAATAAAGGAGATGTTTTAAATGAAAAAATCTTTAGTATTAACTCTTGCGGGATTATTAATTTTAGGACTTTTAGCTACTACAGCTTTTGCTGAAACTGCAAATCAAGTAGCACCTCAGTTTCCTCAAGCACCAAATCAAGAGTTTTTCCAACAAATGTGGAACTTTTGTCATGGTCCTAATGGTATGATGAACTACTACTATGGAAACGGTAATGTACCGGCTGCTCCTCAAGGTTTCTACGGTGGAATGATGGGTTGGTAAAAATTAAAAACATTTTAATTGTGTGACTGAAAAATTAATGGGGCATATATTTTTGACATAATAAATAAAACCTCCCAGTCCAGTATTAATGACTACATATCCGTGGACTGGGAGGTTAAACATTTTTATTTAACTTATTGCATCTGTTCCCCGTTCATCTGTTCTAATTCTCACTGCACCAACTACATCGTAAACAAAGATTTTCCCGTCACCTACTTGTCCTGTTTTGGCTGCAGTATTTATGACCTTAATGACATCTTCTAGCATATCTGCTTTGACAACAACTTCTAGCTTTATCTTGGGTAGAAGATTAATACTCATCTCTTGACCACGGTAAACCCCTGTATGGCCTTTTTGCAGACCGCAACCGATCACCTGGGTAATGGTTAACCCATTTACACCGAACTCATCCAGAGCATTTTTCACTTCTTCTAGTTTATTGGGACGAATTATAGCCTCGATTTTTTTCATTTGCAGCCCTCCCTTAATTACTTTCTATTGGATTAGGAAGAATTCTGGTTCTATCAGTAGTTGAAGAAGTGCTGGATAAAACCAGATTGTCACTAGTTGTAGTTGATGTGTTTAATAAAAATTCACCATAAGCTAACATACCATGTTCACCTAAATCCAAACCCTCTGTTTCTTCTTCGGTACTTACTCTTAAGCCGACAAGAGCGTCAACTATTTTGACAGCTGTAAAGGTTATGGCAACTGTCCAGAGAAATACTGCAACTACACCTGTTGCTTGGATTGCTAACAGGGATAAACCACCACCATAAACAAGACCACCATCTACTGCAAAGATGCCGATTAATAGTGTACCTAATGCACCACATATACCGTGAACGGAAATTGCGCCTACGGGGTCATCTATTTTTAAAACATTATCAAAGAATGTCACTGACAGAACAAGAACGATACCTGCGATAGTACCTATAGCTATTGCACCAAGGGGAGATACAACTAATGCACCTGCAGTAATAGCTACTAAACCTGCTAAAGCACCATTTAAGGTGAAGGTGATATCGGGTTTACCGTATTTTACCCAGGAATAGATCATAGAACTGATTGTACCGCTAGCAGCGGCTAAAATAGTGGTTGAAGCAATTAAAGTAATATCATTGTATGCATTACCGGAAAGGGTACTACCAGGGTTAAATCCAAACCAGCCAAACCAAAGGATAAGTACACCTAAAGCACCTAATGGAATACTGTGGCCTGGGATAGCATTAACTTTTCCATCTCTATCATATTTACCAATCCGGCTTCCTAATAAATAAGCAGCAACTAAAGCGGACCAACCACCAACACTATGAACTACTGTTGAACCTGCTAAATCAATAAAACCTAAATTACTTAACCAACCACCGCCCCAAATCCAGTGACCAACAACAGGATAAGTAATACTAGTGATTACAACTGCCAGAATCAAGTATGCAGCAAATTTAATTCGTTCTGCAACTGCTCCGGAGACAATTGTTGCTGCTGTAGCAGCAAAGACTGCCTGAAAAAACCAAAAACCCAAAGTAGGAATTCCAAAGTCAAATTCACCAAAACCACTTACCAAAAAGCCACTTGTACCGATAAGACCTACTGCATCTGTTCCAAACATTAAGGCAAATCCAATTACATAAAAGGTTACTACACCAACAGCGATAGTCAGCATGTTTTTCATTAAAATATTAACAGTGTTTTTGGAACGGGTAAAACCAATTTCAACTAATGAGAAGCCTGCGTGCATGAAGAAAACCAAGAACCCTGCAATCATAATCCAAATTGTATCAATTGCAATTGTTACTTCCTCAAAAGTTTCAGCGGCAAAAGAAGGAACCGCCATCATCAAAAACAAGACTAATAAACCCAAAGAAAATAATAGTTTTTTCATTTTGAACACCCCTTTATTAATTTTTGATTTATAAACACAAAACGCCCATAATCACTGTTAGATAGCAGGATTATGGACGTCTTCGCCCTAAAAGATATGCTGTTTTTAATATTCATTGATAATTTTTTGAGCAATAGTTTTTAGTGGAATCCCAGTTTCCATGCTCTTTTTTTGTAAAAATCTATGAGCTTCTGGTTCAGTTAGTCCTTTCTTAATAATTAAAATTTCCTTGGCTTGGTTTATTTTTTTCCTTTCAGCTAAAGTCTCATTTAATTTGATTATTTTTTGTTCAAGTTCGTTAATTTTTTTAAAACTAGCCAAAGTAGTTGTGAGAGAAATACGAAATTGTTCCTGGGAAAAAGGTGGCATTAAATATGTTGAGGCATAAGCTTCTTTAGTAATTATGTCTTCAATAGCCTGACGAAATATGGGTTGGGTTACAACGAAAATTACAGGAGCTATTTTTTCACGGGTTAAAACTTTACTTATTTGTATTCCATTAGGTCCAAATGAGCCTGGATCAAAAATTATTAATTGTGGAGATTGTTTTCTTGTAAGTCTTAATAGGTTATCGGCATCTTTTGCTTCCTGGATTGAAGTAGAGCCCATCTGATTTAAATAGTTTTTTATTTGCTTGTTTAATTCTTTGCTTTGAATACTTATAACTACTAATGTTCCCATTGGGCATAAGCTCACCTTCTAAAAAAAATAAAACGTCCTAGAAAAGGTAAAGTACCTTTTACTAGGACGTCTTCGTCCTTGGTTAATTTCTTGTGCGCCATTGCACTGAATTTATTATTATTTTATGTAAGAAAAAATTTAATGTCAATAATAATATTCAATGTATACAAAATAATTAAATTAAAGATTTTTAAAAATAAATTTTTTAAAATTATATTTTTTTTAATTTTAGGCAATAATATTTTTGAAGGTATTAAGTTATAGGGGGTTATCATATGGAACAAAAAAATAAATTGAATGAGGTTCCATTAGGCAATCTTTCCAATCAGGAATTGCAGCAAATTAAAGAGCTTGAACAGAGATTAGGAGATAAATATTATATAATTGCCTTTAACAAAAATAAACAATAATTTTTTTGAAGCCCTTTAGGAGTTCTTTGGGGCTTTTTCTATTAATCTTAATTATTTGAGGCATATTATCCACAACCTTTCCATATATTTTTATAAAGATTAAGAATATTTGGCTTGGGCAAGCTTTATTATAGAAGAGGGGGATAAATATGCCTGAACTCTGGAAACCTAATTCAAACAGATATTTGGGGAATAATAGCCGTTATTATAGGGCAAGGCCTAAAAAGGAATTCAAACCACTAAGAAGTAAGCTATTTATCCAAACCGCAGTAGTGTTTTTAATATTCATTTTTATGTGGGTAATATTTCAGTTTAACGGCCCGTTTTTTCATGGTATGCAGGAAGCAATAAGAACTTGGTTTACCAAAGATACAGATCTTACTCCAGTTTTTAATGCAGTTAAAAAAATTGGTTTTTATGGTGATTCTTTTGAAAGAGCGGGATATGAGGTTGTTTCACCTAAAGTTCAATCTCAAATAATAGAGCCAATGACCATACCTGTTTCTGGAACTGTTACCAAGCCTTACGGCTGGACAATGGTGGAAGGACAATCTAGTTTTCACAACGGGATTGAAATTCAGGCTCCGGTAGGAACACCAGTAAAAGCAGCATATGCGGGGACAGTCTTAGAAATTGCTAATAATGAAAAATTGGGTAGGGTTATTGTGATTTCCCACAAAGACGGATTAGTTACTACCTATGGTTATTGTAGTGAGATTTTAATAAAAGTCGATCAGCAGGTAAAACAGGGGCAGGTTATTGCCAAAGTAGGAAAAGCTAAAGGTGAAAATGAAGGAAAATTATATTTTGAAGCTAATAAGTTAGGTGAACCGATAAATCCCATGGATCTACTGGGAGGCACTCAAAAAGGAATTTAATATCGAAAGAGCCTATC
>JASKKI010000119.1 GCA_030154225.1 Clostridia bacterium
AAAGGGATTGAGCTTGAGGCAAACAGCAAAGCTGATGGGAGCAGATCCGAAGACTGTAAAGAAATATGCAGCCAAGCTGGGGCTTGAGACTTACTGGGATAAAAGAAGTAAACGGGAACTTATTCAATATAAAGGGAGCAGCATTACGAATGCTGATAAGAAGGATTATTACCGAGGAGAATGGCTTAAGCTGATGAATCATTACCCTGATAAAAGCAAAACGGAACTTCGGCAGTTAAACAAGGCAGTTTACGCTTGGCTGTATAGAAATGACAAAGAATGGCTTAAGTTTAATTCTCCAGAGCCGATATATAAATATAAAAATACTCGTGTTGATTGGGACAAAAGGGACAAGGAAATATTGGCCAAGGTAAAAGTGGTGGTCGAGGAAATGCTGTACTCTACCGAAAAGCCTGAAAGGATTACTATAAGCCTGATTGGTAGCAAATTGGGTATAAGAGACGTTACTTGAGAAACATTTGGACAAAATGCCACTTACCAAGCAGTATCTTGATTCGGTCCAGGAAAGCAGGAAGGACTTCCAGTTAAGAAGGATAAAGTGGGCAGTTCAGGAGTTGAAAAGACAGGGAGAATTTCCAAAGCTGTGGAAAGTGCTGAGAAAAGCGGGGATAAGGAAGGAATATTGCAAAGATATGGAGAATTTTATATTTAAAATTGTTAAAGAATAAAATTTTGGCTAGAAGTATAAGGGTTGTTTAAGGAACATTTTTTACGGTGGTAGTGAAGGGAAGTTATGAAATTTTAAAATGAAGGAATGGTTATATAATGTCGAATCATTTATTAATTTAAAAAGCATATAAATATCCATTACCAAAATAAGTACCTAATATGGATGGTTGCTATTATGATTATAAAAAGGTTATTTGATTTCTAAAACATTTTTAGATAAATTATCGAGATTATATGATATAATGAATATGTCAGAAACATTTTTCAAAAGGATGATTATCTATATGAAATCAAGAGACAAATCAGCCATTTTCGTTATTTTTCTATTAACAATGCTGTTAGTATTAATACTGTATTTTTATGTAGATTTAAAAATAGAAAATAATAGATTAAGTGATACCATAAAAAACATTGAACAAAAATACTTATTAAATACAAATGATGGAAATATAGAAATTGAACAATACAAACAAATGATAGAGTTCATAAAAGGCGAATTTGAGACCTACAAAGAAATTGCAAACAACGATCGTCAAAGTTTTATTCAACTAGTAAACATCTTTTTTATGGGATTGGCAATATTGGCAGGAATTGTTTCTTTGGTTTTATATTGGACATTTGGTCAAACGAGACAAGAGGTTGTATCTACAGCAAATAAATATTTAAAAGAGAAAGTTGATGAGGCTATCACACCAATGGAAAATAGAATTGATGAGTTAAATAGAATTATTTCAAGTCAGGTAGCATTAAAAAATAGCAAGTTAATGTTTGTAGGGGGAAAAAGTAAGTTAGAGAAAATGAAGAAATTGGAGATTAAAAAAATTAAAGAGGTTATTGAAAATGTTGTGCTTTATTCTTACGAAAACCAAAATGTCTGTCAAACTATAAGTGCATTTAATCCAGATATATTAGTTTATTGTGTTGACAATTCTGAAAGTAAAGATGAGTTGGAGAAAATAGAGGAAATATCAATATTTCTTAATCAAAACGATTTTGGAATTCCATTTATTATTTATGTAAAAGGAAGAATACCTGATGAGTTGTTATCTACTTATGCATGGACAATTCCAGCTAACATGCCTGCAACCTTAATCAGTCATATTTTTTCTCTAGGCCATGGATTAAAAAATCAAAATAATAAGGAGTTGATAGGATGACTGTAAATGAATATTTGGAGAAATTGTTGGAAGATCACAAGTTATCAGATGAAGAAAGAGAAGAAATTCAAGCAACAAGTGATGAGGTAAGAGAAAAGTTAAATAATGAATTTGGTAGTAAAATTATTACAATAAAATATTCTGGATCAATTGCTAAGCATACAGCTATAAAAGAAAGTAAAGATATTGATCTTGCGATTCACTTTAAGAAAACAGCCTTTGAGACTTTGGAAGAAATGTATAATTCGGTGTTTGATTACCTTCGGCAACATTATGCTGTAAGAAAACAAAAAGTTTCAATAGGATTAGTTGATCTTAACGTGGATGTAGTTCCTGGTAGAAGAATTGACGAGGAGGATGAAAGTAACAATGATGTTTTTTTATACAAAACTGAAGATGGAGGAAGAATTAAAACAAATATTGAAACTCACAAAAAGTACATATCTGAAAGTGGATGTAGAGAAATTATACGTCTGGCGAAAATATGGAAGATTAAACATAATTTAAAATTTAAATCTTTTGCGTTAGAACTACTTGTGATACAAGCGCTTGAAGATTGTGAAAAAACTAGTTTGAGTGATAGGTTTAAAAAAGTATTGGAGTACATTAAAGAAAATGTTGAGCAGGTAAGACTTATTGATCCAGCTAACTCAAATAATAATGTAGCTGATGCGGTGCAACAAATTGATAAGACTTTATTTAAAATGAAGGCAGAAATTGGTCTAGGTTATATAAAAGATGCTGAAGAAGGTCGGGAAAGTCACCTTTCAGCTTGGAAAAAAGTTTTTAACGATTTTTCAGGTGATTCTGAAGGTGACAACTCACGCAATATTATAAAAAGAGAAACTGCTGATTATGGGAGGCAGCCAGAACGTAGACATGGTTGAAAGTTGGTTTGAACAATTTCCTTCACTTTTTGAAAGGGAAAAAAGAATTTTAGAACAATATGGTTTTACTTTAGATGTTGAGCGATTACAGAAAGAAAAAATCGTGGTGTTTCACGGAAGATCTGCCCAAATAAAGGAATATCCAATTACTATTATTTACCCTGATGGGTATCCTTCGTTTCCACCAGATGTATTTTGTAATGTTCCAGATGAACTTCTTCTTGTTAGACATCAAAGAAAAGATTCAAAATCTCTGTGCATGTTTGGGTTTGCTAACGAACGTTGGAATGCAAGTTATACTGCACGGGAGGTCATTTACGAAGCAGAAGAACTGATAGTTAAATACTCCCCCCTTAATTTTAATAATAACTACGAAGATGATACTGTTCCAGAACCATTAATTAATCAATTCCCGTACAACGAATACGCCAAACTATTAATTCCTTACCCATTTGGTAATTACTCGTTTGAGGATTTGAAACTTATTCAGTCTGCCAAAATTAGATATGATGAAAAATTAAAAAAAGGAATAATTATAGAAATTCAAAAAGATAATGAATGGGTTCAAGCTCATGAAGAGTATTACAAGTGGTTTGAAAAAGGTACTGTATACAATGCAGTGATTTGTAAATTGCCACAAACCCCTCATTTTAATTCTAGTATTGCATTGGAATGGTTAAAACATGAAGGGTATATTAGGAATTCAAAGACAGCAAAAACGTTAAATCAATTTATAATATTAACTTTTCCTGATGAGTGGGGTGTTCGCGGCAATTATCGAATGTCATGGATTGCTTTGAGAAATATACAAAGTCGTCCTTATTGGATTAAATGTTATTTAATAACTGAAGACGATATTGTGACACGTAATCCATACGGAAAACAATTAAAAGATAAAACTGTTTCGATTGTTGGGGCTGGTTCACTTGGCTCAATAGTCGCAACATCAATTGCTCAAGAGGGAGTTGGAACGATTAATTTAATCGACTATGATGATTATGAGCCTGGAAATACAGTCAGACATCAAGTGAGTCAATTTTTGTTTGGGGTACCAAAAGTATATGCAGTTAAAGATAGGATATTGCAATTGAATCCACGAACAAAAGTTTCCTCTTTTCCTGTAAGAGTGGAAAAGAAAAGAGAAACTTTCCAAGCTCTACTTGAGTCAGATTTAATTATAGATACAACAGGTAATCATAATGTTTCTCATTATTTAAATAGAATTGCAACCCGTTATAAAGTACCACTTATTGTGTCATCTGTAACGAATGGTGCTTGGAGTTGTGAGATTGTCAAGTATATCCCATTACAATCAGGTTGCTGGATTTGCTGGAATAGGAGGTATGGTAATACTATTCCTCCAAGTGCTCCAAAAAATGAATATCAATTTGCTCCTGGTTGTGATCAACCAACTTTTGTTGGCGGAATATCAAGTATTAATATTGCTGGGGGTCTGATTGTTCAGTCTGCAATAGATATTATGCTGAATATGAGTAAAGAAGGGCAAGAATACGTACTTTGGAGTGAGCGTGATCTTCAAGGAAATCGGTCATATAGTATTAACTTTTTGCCCAATCCTCCTTTTTCAGATTGTAATGTGTGTATGAACAATTCAATGAAGTGATGTGAGTATGTTAAATAAGGTTTATATAACCTCTTATTGTTTGGAAACTATTAAATTAATAATAAAAAGGCACAATCAAAAAACTGAAATAGGAGGAGTATTAGTAGGATTTCAAAAAGAAGATAGCTTGACGATAATACATGCTTCGGATCCAGGGCCAAATGCAATAATGCAACATAATTGGATTAAAATCGATGAGCAGTATACAACTGAATTTTGTAATTATTTAAACAAAGTTTCGAATAACAGTCTCTATTATCTTGGTGATTGGCATACACACTTGTCCAGTAACCTTTTGCCCAGTCCTACAGACTATAAAGCGGTTCAAACTTTAGCTTCGTATTTAACTGAAGACGCTAGGTTTTCGCTTATAACCGTTATTTTCAATCATTTTTCCCCAGAGATTTTCAAAGTTTATAACTATTCGCAGGAGAGATTGCTAAAAGAAGTGGAGTGTAGCATTATTTGAATTAAATTTATTCCAAGTTTTATGTTTTTCAAGGTTCTTCAGTTACAAAGTAAATATCATACGTTTCTATATCACCCGACAAGGAGCCGAGTGTGGCCAGGGTTTTGTCTGATCCTTGTTTGGTTCTTCGTTTGATAGGGGGATATGGGCTCCTTACCACTTATTTCCAAACCATGTATTTTTCATTTAATCCTCCCACCCATACGAAAAAAGTATTTCTGTTGAGGGGTGAAAAAGGGAAAAGGATAGATTAAGGGATAAGGATAAAGGGTAAAGGAATAACGAAGGGATAAGTGGTAAGGCCTCGAAAAATCAAGGTTTACGCCACTTATCCCTTTTTCCTTTCATCCTTGACCCTGCCCCATTTGGAAAGACTTTTTTCGCACAAATTTGAAAGGTGTATGGGGAATTTTAGTAGAAATATAGTTGCTTCACGGAAAAACTTTATTACCTCCCAGAAAATGACATGTAGATTTTATGCGGGGTTGAAGGATTGGAAATGGAAAGGGTTTTTTTTAAATTAACAGAAAGGACAATGAAAGTTCCTTTTCAACCTTTTTTGTTATCTTCTAATATTTTATAAGGAAAGGGAATTTTAATAAGTTAAAAAATAATTGTGAATTTATGAACTAATAATATTTAAAGGCATGTTGACATGCCATTAAACAATTTGCTATTATAGAAAGCAAATCCAGAAAATTAAAAATGGAGGAGTTATTATGATTGTTTTTGAGATAAATACACCGGTAAGAGAAGTGATGGTGGATATTACTGATATGGTGATGCAGGAGATTAGGAAGTCTGGTATTGTTGATGGGGCTTGTGTTATCTTTGTGCCTCATACAACAGCGGGAGTTACAATAAACGAAAATGCGGATCCAACTGTAAGAGAAGATATAATGGCGGCTTTAGAAAGA
>JASKKI010000120.1 GCA_030154225.1 Clostridia bacterium
GTCTGACAACTACTACCGGGTGAACATTATGTGTCTGACATACTTCTGAGTGAACATAGTGCGTCTGATATACCTGGAAGTTAACATTACTGGTCTGAATAGCTTTGGGGTGAAGATATTGGGTCTGACAATAACTCAAGGGTAAAATTATTGCGTCTGATGTATTTATAGGTTTGTGTTAAACGCAGGAGGGTGTTCATAAGTAATTGTCAGACGCAAAAAGTAGACTAGAAGTATGTCTGTCCCCAAATTTTAACCTGTAAGTTAATGTCTGACCAAACCAAAAAGCTGTCCTAGCAGCTATGTGGAGGAGTATTTATGAATAATGTAAATGTATTAATTATTACCGGACTGTCAGGAGCGGGTAAAACTCAGGCAGTTCGAAGCCTTGAGGATCTGGGATATTTTTGTGTTGATAATTTACCCCCTTCCTTAATTCCCAAATTTGCAGAATTATGTTCCCAGTCTAAAGGTAAGGTAAATAAAGTAGCCCTGGTAATTGATATTAGAGGAGGACAGTTTTTTGATGACCTTTTTGCAGCCCTTGAAGATTTAAAGGCTATGGGAATTCATTATGAGATACTTTTCCTGGAAGCATCTAATGAGGTTTTAATTAACAGGTTTAAAGAAACTAGAAGGCGTCATCCTTTGACAGCAGAAGGTGGAGTTATTGAGGGTATTAATATAGAGAGGGAAAGATTGCAGGAATTACGGGGTAGAGCTAATAAGATTATTGACACATCAGAACTTAAGCCCAACGAATTAAAAGAAGAGATTCGAAGGCTCTGGGGAAAAAACGATAAAGAAAAAATATTATCTATTACAATAATGTCTTTTGGTTATAAATATGGAATACCCTTAGACACAGACCTTCTGGTAGATGTCAGATTCTTACCTAATCCCTATTATATTCCCGAGCTAAAAGAGTTAACCGGTAGTGATAAAGAGGTGCAGGAATACGTATTTAAATCACCTATGAGTCAGGAGTTTATTGAAAAATACCATGACTTGTTAAACTTTTTAATACCTAATTACATCTCCGAGGGAAAAACCCATTTACTAATTGGTATCGGCTGTACAGGAGGCCGGCACCGTTCTGTCGCTATTGCTAACCGCTTCGGGCAATTACTACAAAGTGATTATTACCAGGTTATGGTAAAACATCGTGATATAGAAAAACAGGGAGTAAAAGATTAATGGATTTTATGAAATGGTTTTATCCCGGGCTGGGAATAAAACGCTGGCTGGCTTCAGGAATAGTGGGATTTACCTTGGTGAGTGTAGGTATGGCAATAATAAGTGATACTCCTATATTAGGTTTGATAGAAGAACAAATCAAGAATGTTGTTTTGACTATCTTTGGTAATAGCCTTTTAATAGGAGGAGCTATTGTCGTATTTACAGGTATTTTTTTGCTGATTATTAGTTTTAGAGAAGTAGTAAGAGCTTTTATTAAAGCAGTATTTCCGGAATTTGCCCGCAGTCAAGTACGTCCAATCTATCAGGAAAGGCTTTTAAAGCGAGGTCCTAAAATAGTAGTGATAGGGGGAGGAACAGGTCTTTCTGTCTTACTAAAGGGTTTAAAAGACTATACCAGCAATATTACGGCCATTGTTTCTGTAGCTGATGATGGCGGCAGTTCCGGGCGCTTAAGGGATCAATTAGGTATGTTACCTCCTGGGGATGTAAGAAACTGTATGGTGGCTTTGGCTGATAAAGAGGCTCTAATGGAAAAAATGTTAAATTATCGTTTTAAACATGGTGATGAATTATCCGGTCATAATTTAGGAAATCTTTTTTTAGCTGCTATGTCCGATATGTATGGAAATTTTGAAGAAGCTGTTCGCCAAATGAGTAAAGTATTAGCTATTCGGGGTAAGGTTATACCTTCTACACTTGAGCAGGTGATTTTAAAAGCAGAATTAATTGACGGGACGATTATCAAGGGGGAAAGTAGCATTTCCAGAGCAAAGCAACAGATAAAAAATATTACCATTGAGCCCCAATTTGCAGCTCCTTTGGATGAAGCGTTGGAGGCCATAGGTGAAGCTGATGCTATTATTTTAGGTCCCGGGAGTTTATATACTAGTATTATTCCAAATTTGCTGGTTTCTGGTATCTCGGATGCTATCAAGGATAGTAAAGCTTTAAAAATTTATGTATGTAATGTAATGACCCAACCTGGTGAAACTTTAAATTACTCTGCAGGTCAACATTTGGAAGCGATTTATAAACATGGTGGTTACGGATTAGTAGACTATATTGTAGTGAATGATCAGCCTATATCTGATAAAGAGCTTTTAGAAAAGTATTTCATAGATGGAGCAGAACAGGTAGAAATTGATTTTGAAAACCTGACAAAATTAGGGGTGAAAGTTGTGGCCAGGCCTATTTTAGATGAAAGGAAATTAGTTAGACATAACTCACAAGCCTTGGCCTCAGTAATTATTAAACTGATTTTATCCCAAAAAAAGTATGGCTCCAATATCAATTTTATTGATAGATTAATTTTATTAGAAAAATCTAAAAGTTAATAACGGGGAGAGATAGTATGTCCTTTTCCGAAAAAACCAAAAATGAATTAGCCCGTATCATTCCTCAGAACAGGTGCTGTCAAATGGCTGAACTGGCCGGGTTAGTGCGAATGGATGGAACTATTCTAATTAGTACCAATAACCAAATCGGTTTAGAACTTACCACGGAAAATGCCGCCGTAGCTAGAAAAGTATTAAAACTGGCAAAACTAGTTTTTAATGTGGAAACTGAAATACGGATACAGAAAAAAAACCGCCTAAAAAAAAATAATATCTATTTGGTGAAAATACCTCCCCATAATAAGGTAAGGGAAATTTTGAATACCCTTGGAATTACTCAAGAAGGTTTATTAATTAATCCCCAGGTAAGTTCTGTAGTTACAAAAAAGAAGTGTTGCCGTAGAAGCTATCTACGTGGAGTATTTTTAGGGGCAGGATCCGTAAATGATCCGGAAAATACTTATCATTTGGAGATTATCACAACTTCACAGGAATATGCGGAATCTTTAGTTAAGTTGATTAAAAAATTCCATTTAGAACCTAAAATAAGTTCTCGTAAAAACTGGTATGTGGTTTATTTAAAAGAAAGTGAACAAATAGTGACTTTTTTAAATATTATTGAAGCTCATACAGCTTTATTAAATCTTGAGAGTATTCGCATTCAAAAGGAAATGAGGAATAAAGTAAACCGCTTAGTAAATTGTGAGACAGCTAATCTTACGAAAACAATTAACGCTGCTTTTCGACAAAAAAAGAATATTGAGCTTATTGCAAAAACCTTGGGTTTAGATAACCTGCCTCCCGGATTAAGACAAGTAGCAGAATTGCGCTTAGAACATCCTGATATAAGCTTAAAAGAATTAGGAGAAATAACTGATCCTAAATTAGGAAAATCAGGAATTAATCATCGTATGCGTAAATTAGAAAAGCTTGCTGACAAGATAAGAAACCAAAATCTAAAAAATTAGTTTAAATTAAAAAGGAGTTTTAATAAAATTGTAGAAATATTTAGCATTTAGCTTTTGGAGGAGGTGTCAAAAATGGCTCACAGAATTACAGATGAATGTTTAGCTTGTGGTGCTTGCATGGATGAGTGTCCAGTAGGTGCTATTAGCGAAGGTGATATCTATGTTATAGATGCAGATCTTTGTACAGATTGTGGCGCTTGTGCAGAAGCATGTCCGACAGGAGCAATTGTAGAAGAATAATATTAATTAATATGAGAAATGCCGTACATAAGAATGTGCGGCATTTCTCGTACCAACATTTACTAGTTGTTTACTTTTTGTCCGCAGTTAATAATTAGTAATGAGGACTAGTATTTTCTGAATAGAATAAAATAACAGCAGGAATTAACAAAAGGATAACGAATTTTTAAAATAAGTAGAAAATTTTAATTATAGAAATTGAAAAATTATTGATTATAGATGGTATTTAAAAAGTTTAGGGGGAGAGTCCTGTGAAATTAGGATATCAATTAAATATGTCCCAAACCCAAAAATTAATAATGACTCCTGAACTACGGCAAGCCATCAATGTTTTACAATTATCAACATTGGAATTAAATAATTTTATCCAGGAACAACTTTTAGAAAATCCTTTATTAGAGATTATTGATGAAGGACCACAAACTAATAACGAAATAGAAGAAAATGAAAAATTTGATATCGAATGGCAAGAATATTTCCATGACGGAAGTGATTTAGGCTATCAAAGTGAAACTAAAGAGTATATACCTTTTGAACAGTTTGTATCCCAGGCCCCAAGTCTACAAGAGTATCTAGAAGAACAATTGCGTTATCAACTAAATGAAAAAGATTTCTCTTTAGCCCAATTTGTTATAGGTAACTTAGACCCATGGGGTTATTGTAGTTTTCCTTTACAAGAAACAGCCCATGATTTGGAGGTTTCACCTGAAAAATTAGAAGAAATAATTAGAATAATTCAAACCTTGGAACCCGATGGGATAGGAGCGAGAAATCTCTCAGAATGTTTGATAATCCAGTTAAAAAAACAAAACAAATTAACACCTTTATTAGAAGAATTAATCAATAACTATTTAAATGATATAGGACAAGGAAAATTAGCAAAGGTAGCTAACTCCCTTAATATTCCTGTTGAAGAATTACAAAAAAATGTAGATATTTTAAAAACATTAAATCCTAAACCGGGTACAGGTTTTGGCTCCAATTCAGAAACCCGTTTTATAGTACCCGATATGTTAATAGAAAAAATCGATAAGGAATATATTGTTTTAATTAATGATAGCTATACACCCCGTTTAATTGTTAGTGAAATATATAAAGAAATTATTAATAATAAGTCGGCGGATGAAATTACTAAAACTTTTATAGAAAGAAAACTACATGGAGCAGTTTGGCTAATAAAAAGTATCGAACAAAGAAGAATTACTCTCTATCGTATTGCCAATGCTTTGATTGAGCTGCAAAGGGAATTTTTAGATAAGGGAGAAAAGTACTTACAACCTTTAACTTTAAAAGATGTGGCTGAACGAGTAGAGGTACATGAATCTACTGTTAGTCGTGCTATTGCTAACAAGTATGTGCAAACTCCCAGGGGATTATATCCTCTAAAATTTTTCTTTTCAAGTGGGATAAATAATAAAGCAGGCAAGAAGATTTCATCACAGGTAATTAAAAAAGTAATAGAAGATATTATTAATAAGGAAGATCCAAAAGAACCTTTCTCCGACCAAATGCTCTGTAACCTGTTACAAGAGAGAGGATTTAAGATTGCTCGGCGTACAGTAAGTAAATATAGGGAGGAATTAGGTATATTATCTGCCGCCCAGCGGAAGAGGTACTAAAATGAGCAGCACCATGTTGCTCATTTTAAGTTTATAGCTAATTAAGTTAATTCTCCCATGTCTACATCTATTGTTACATTTTTACCACTGTTCAAGAACTCCAATAATAAAGCTCATATTATTATATGATTTCCTTTAAAATCTCTTTTTTTTGCCCATAGTTTTTTAATTTTTACTTGATGAGGGAAATTTTTGGGTGTATAATATACCCATCGGGACCACCATTGACCATAGTGGGACAAAAACGTCGGGGGTTAACAAATGGCTGAACAAGCATTTTTTCTTGGAAAATTGGCACCTGAACTTATAGAAGTTGTGCAGCGTCGCTACAATATATTGCGAACTATCGGTTACATGCAACCTATCGG
>JASKKI010000035.1 GCA_030154225.1 Clostridia bacterium
ACCATGAGGAAGACAGCTAAACTTACTAAAGGGTTGGTTAAGCATGAAAATTATTGAAATTATATGGTATCTAAACTATTACGTAGATATTCTCCAATTTTAGGAGTTCAGCCCGAGATCTCTTAACAATGATATAAATGCTAACCAAATAAAATATTTTGTTGATTCTAGTCCAAAAAGTCGAGATTTACGAAGTTATACTATATATAGATAATTTTTTCTTTGATAAATCAATATATAGTGCTTGTGCTTTAAAAAATAAGGTTTTTGCACTAGAATCTTTGTTTTATAATATAATTGCAGAATTTTCATTTTGTTCTAAAATAACACCTAGTTTATTATCGTAAAACATATCACAAAACAATATTCCATTAATAAATTTCTTGTTATAACTAAAATACCAGTAAGGAATTTTTACTTCATACCATTTTCTTTCTTGAGGCTTTATATTAACCACTTGGTCATAAAAACTATAAGGTATAACCGATATACTTTCATATTTAGACTTTCTTGTTATTTCAAGTTCATCTGCATTTATTGGATTATCTAGAATAATCATCCTATTTTTTTGACTAAGTAGATACTGTTCCTGTGCTTCCTTAAATCCTTCTCGCTCTTCAAATGGATGTTCTTTGTAAACATTCTCGACAATTTCAAGCAATTGCTCTTCCCTAATTTCCCCAGTATTTTTTTTGAATTCGTTGAATGACCTCTCAAGTAATTCCCAATCATTAATAGGGTTATAAATTTTTTCAGAAATTTTACTTGACTTATATATATATACTCGACTATCACGATTATAATCTCTATAACGATTAACTCTTCCAGCCCTTTGTACAATAGCATCAGGTGGAGCACACTCTGTGAAAAGCCAATCAAAATCTATATCAAGTGATACCTCCACTATTTGAGTTGCAATCACGAAATTTACTTTCTCAATTCTTTCTTCAATTTCTTTCCTATGTTTTAGAATAAAGCGAGAATGAAGACAAAGAGGATTCAAATCTTCAAAATCCTTAGCTAATTTTTGACATTGCTCAACTGTATTAACAACTACCAGTACTTTAAATCCTTTAATAACAGCTTCTCGTATTTCTTTTTTATCTTCCTGAATAATTATTTCCTTAATAAAATATTTACTTCTTTTTGCTCTTAATAATTCTGTATCCTTAATAATATTAGTACCAGGTAGTTTAATTTTAAAAAGATTTATCAAATTTTCCGACATTGTAGCACTCATAATTAGAAATCTACTTCCATAATTACTAAATTGTTTAATTGTTGAAACTATTAATCCTAGAGTCCAGCCATCATATGCATGAATTTCATCCAGAATTATTACAGCATTTGAAGCATTAATTTCCTTTAATACCCAATAACCGATATTAAAACCCGAATTTAATAATTGATCCACTGTTGCAACTGTAACAGGTCTCATAAAATTTCTATCAAACAATAAATTTCGACTCAATTCCAAGCCCTCTATATTTTCCTCTACTTCATTATTTAAAAATAAATTTGCTGAAGAGTGAGTTAGCCCAACATTTTCCTCTCCAAAAAATTCACATAACCGTAACCACATGCTATTTGCAGTTGCCATAGTTGGTAGAAGATAGATAATTTTTGCTCCGCCCATTTCTTTTGAATTATTAATAGCCCAAAGAATAGAAGCTTCTGTTTTTCCGGATCCTGTTGGTGCAATTGCAATAACATGACCGGACTGTTCTGCGACCTTTCGTTGAAAGTCTCTAAACTTCTTAAAACTAATTCCTTTCTTTTGACATCTTTCCCGAACTTTTTTAGTAATAACATCTAATGAACTACTTATTTTATAATTAACATTAGCTTTCCCAGAACCATGCCAGTCAGCATAATGCAGGATTCCCTTCATTAGAAAATATAAGACTCTTATTCTTTCATGTTTTTCTGTTTTTATTAATTTTGGCATGTAATGATTGAGTACTTTTGATAGTTCTTTGAATCCATTAATTTTTAATAACTCCCTGGGAATAATAGGGAACTCCCATCCTTCTCTTTTAAATATGTATCGTGCTAAATCTACTGCATATTCTACTCTTTCCCAATTAATTAATGGTACATCATCCATTCTAACTTTCTCCCTATTAAAAGAAGTCAAATCCGTATCCAATGAACGGTGATGACCTGCAACTGCTAGAGCCTCAATGGGAATATTTGAATAATAAGCTTTTTTATTAAGTATCGAAAAGCTAAAAAGAATAAAAGGAAAAGAAATTAATTCATGCCGATAATTTTTTTTATAGTTAAAATTTTTACCTTCCCTTTTCGCCCTCATCATACTTTGAAATGGTTTAATCAGTTTACCTATATCATGAAATACTACGGTTAATAGAGACCCCTTTAAGAATCTTTCTACATCAAAATCATATTTTTCTGCCAGTCTTCTTATCATAGCTTCCTTGGATATTATTACATCCTTCCACGCAGTATAAACTGCCTCCAAGTGTTCTTCATATGTCTGATCCGGTTTTGCATAAAAACAATTTTTCATAAAAGTGCTACCGCCTTATTATTTTCTTCAAAACCAAAGATCGGCTCTTTTAACCTTATCGGAGTATCAACGAAGGTGAAAGGTTGTCTATTTTTAACCCGTCTTTCATCACCTTTAAAATCAAACATAGTAGGTAAAAGGTGTACCTGTGGGGCATAAATTTCTCTCATTAAAGGAACAGTTTTTAAATCTATCTTTGATTCAAAGTTAACTGCATGGTCTCCCGGAAGAACAGTATTTTCAAATTCATATAATTTACGCAAATCGATCTCAGTTATGTTAGTTACTTCTTTTATCTTCAGTAAACTATCACTATTCCCTGCAGTCAATACATAATATGGATTCAAAAAATAATTCCTAATTTCTTGTGCTAAAGTTAAATCTTTACACACAATATATATTGTCATATCTAAATCAATTAAATACTCTTTTAATAGTACAGCAGTTACACTTTCCCCTGCTTTTATCTTTCTATACTTCCATAAGTCTTTCGTCTTACCCCTGTGTTTTCCGATTACCCCAAAATATATTTCATTTTCTGTAAAGTACCCTATAGCTTTTTGAAATGAAAAACCAGCAGCGGCTCCTAATATACCTATTAGTGTCGTAATAGGCGGAAGCGGCAAAGTCTGTTGAAAAGTATGTGTCTCGGGAATGCGAAAAGAAGCAACAGGTGCATAAGTTTTTATACCAAAATATAGCATAGTTTATTCACCCTATTTCCCTAAATAATAACTATCTATCCAACCTTTCATCTTTTCAAAAGCATCTCCAATAGATAATATATTGTCAGGTAAATTCGAAAACACCCCTCTTTTAGCCCCCAAAACATATTCAATAATTTCTTCTTTATAATCAGTAATAGTTTCATAAATTAATTCTAAATCTAGATTATTATTCAGAAACCGGACTGTTTCCAAAAATATAGGGTTTTTCACTGTTAATATGGAAGCTGCTAAAAATTTAGGTGAAATATCAGCTAAAAATCTAGTTTGTCGTCCAGTTGACCATAAATTCTTGAATGCTGTTAAAAGGGCATTAACTCTTTTAGCTTTATCTTCTACAGGTAGTTCTCTTTCAAACCCTTCACCGCAACCCACACGATCCAATTCTATTAAAATTGTACCTCTAAAAATTCCTGAATGTATTTCTGTTTCAAAAATATTGGGAGTGCCACCGGCCTTTACTCCCATATAATTTGTACCAAAGTCTAAATCGCCTTCATATCTATCTAAAGCAATCAATGGGGAAACTCTAACCGGAGATGTTCTCTTAGTAGAAGATCCTTTTTCTCCATCACTTCCCTTTTCAGTTCCCATAAATCCAAACAAATCATCATCAATATAATTTGCTGGTTTTTGTAATGTCGTTGATGCTCCTTTATCTGAAGCTGCGACTCCTTCGGATAAAGTCCAACCCATTGTGCCTAGTTGTTCCCTTAAGGATCTTCTTACCCATTGTGAAGAGCCATAGGGAAATTGGTCCACTCCTCTAGATATTTTTTTGATACTGGATATATTATCTGCTTCCTTATCAGAACCATTTAAACTTCCAATAGAAACTGCTGACAAATAAGTAATAGTTAGACATTTTCCATTTTTCATAATTTTTTATCCTCCTTCTTAGTTGTGTTTTCCCCATTTTTCGCAAAATTATAACTATTTAAGGCTGCTATCATACAAAATTGTTTAAATTCCAGAAAATTATCATCTCTAAGTTTTCCTTCATAAATATTAGAGGGTACAATAAATTCATTACCAAGTTTAAATTGAAGCCTGTTAATCTGCTCCAAAAAATCAACCTTACGGCGAGTTTTTCTCAGTGCAAATAAATCACCTTTCTTACCACTAACATTTTTTGCAACAGCCATACCAATTCTTCTTCCAAGATTAACTGCTGCTTCTTGTTCATCTCTATACACTTCATCCTCCCCCTTTATTAATTGTTCATAGGTTAACAGCATCTCAAGTAATGGTTTAAAATAATCTAGTTGTGCATGAAATACATGTTGTTCAATTAAATCAAGAATAGGCTGTTTTTTCAAAATTCTTTCACATACTCGATTTCTAAGAAGAGTAATATTTTGGTTTTTATTGCTTTTATTTTTTTTGGTTTCATCGACAAGGTAATTTAAAGGCTCTTTAATACTGATTCCCATTCTTTTTTCAATCTCTTTAATTATTCGATAATAATAAACCGTTTCTTTAAAAGACCATATCATTTTACTAGCAAAAGTATCTTTTTCTTTTTTGCTATGTATAACAATAAATTCCAGTGGTGCTTCATGAAAAGTCAGGTCGAAAATTTTGTTAAGATCAAATTCAATTTCGTCTTCTACTTTGCTAATTTGTCGTATTGAAAGTTTGTCATAGATAGTATAAAGAAATGCAAAAAATACTTCGAAAGGAGATTGATAATAATATCCAAGTGGATGTTTAAAATTGTTATAAAGATTGGGGTTTTCTTCTTTAGTTACTTGCAAGGAATCATATGTATTGCACATCTTCTCAAGGGAAGATGAATAGGGTAAAAACGCATATAAATGGTCATCCTGGGAGAAATAAAACCCGTTAACTGGTACAAACTTCCCTAAAAGCGAACATTTCCAGCAAACTCTTTCAGGCTTTTTTGCATTAGAATTAAAAGAAAGCAAACCGTTTATTCCAGTTATAAAAGGAAATATAGGTCCACCAATCTCGAATATCCCTTGTTTATCTTCACCACAAAAAAAACAAGAATTTTTAGATTTTTTTCTACTATTTTCAAGTTTTATATCTTCTTTCTTAATCGGTCTATAATAAAAAGGCATATTAAAAGGAATCGATATTTTATTATTTGAATAAGTTAATTTTACGTTTTCTTCTGTTAAAAAATTCCTGAGTTGATTTTCATATTGCTTATATTCATCTTCAACAATTATTTCTCCTTTTTTTACTGTCATTTTTCCACAAATAGCAGAAGCTTTTGCATTAAAAATTATTTTGCTTAACCCAAAAGTTCCTCTTTTAGGATGCCTCTCAAATTTATTCTTTAATGTGTTAAACACAATTGCTTCATTTTTTTCAATTTGAGTCTTTGAAGAAACATTGTAATAATCTTCCATTAGTTTTGTTGAGCATTTCCATAGAAAATCATGAACATTTTCTTTTTGTCCCTTTATAATATAATTGTTATCTTGAACTTTAGTATATACTAAATTATTATTCATATATTGAATTTCTTCCCCTATTTTTATTAGCCCAACAAGCCCCGAATCTAACCAAAAATGACCCAGTTTTGGAAATATTACTTCAATATATTTATTTTTAGCCATCTCTCTTCACCCCCTCTCTTTTACCTTTTCCACAATTTCCACACAGCCAAAGCCCTGGCTGTTCTTACTGCCCAAGCCGCTATCCAAACCAATTTGCAATAGCTCTTGAGGACCCTGTAGCTCTAATTTTCCAGAATAACCTTTAACGATAAAATTCTTATAATTAATCACCCGCAATTTTTGTGTTCCTAAAGATTTGACATTGACCTCTCCTAAAGGTTTCCGACCATATATAGCCAAATACTTTTTTTTCAAATTTTCTGTAAACAATTGCCCATAATCAGGATCTCCCGGTTGAAAATAGCAGGTATATTTACGTCCATCAGACCGGAGCAGTGTACTATAAAGGACAATAGGTGAAAGGGTTTTCACAATCACTTTTTCACCTTCAATCTCCATTTTTTTTAGATAAACTTTGTTTATTGGCACTCCTGATTTACCAAAAAACATAAATCCTCGGGTTAGTAAAATATTTACTAGTGATTGACAAAAATCATCATAAGGTGAAGAAATTACCAGTTTCATTTCATCAGAAAAAGTAATACTATTATTCTCTTTTTGGATTCGAAAT
Organism: Clostridia bacterium; assembly: GCA_030154225.1. Lineage (GTDB taxonomy): Bacteria > Bacillota > Peptococcia > Peptococcales > BICA1-8 > JASKKI01. The sequence goes on from JASKKI010000035.1 coordinate 6,415, forward strand.
GGTCCATTTAACCGAGAAAATGTGAAAAGTTTAAAATTCCGACTACCGGCTGCAAATCCTTGATCATGAAGAAAAGCAGCTAATTTATTATCTATGGAATTATAAATTGCACCTTGCACAAGATGGTTATAATGGAGTGGAAGCTTAAGATCCTCTGCACCTAAATTGAAGTATATTTCTATATGAATTTAGTTCACCCCCATAAAGTAAAAAATACATTTTATTTATGTATTCTATGTTAAATATGGTAATTCCTCTATTTTTTATGTTTTTTACAAAAAAATTACATAAATTTACTAATTTGACCATATTTTTTATTAAAATAAGAGATACAATAAAAAAGCCGGGTAAAATTACCCTAGCTTTTTTACTACCTTGATGGAAAAAATTTTAAAAAATCCAAGAATGCTGTTCGCAAATTATCATTTCTATCTCCGGAAAGTGTTTTATTGATAGGCATATTACTCTATAAGTTTAAAATATTCCGGTCCCACTCCACAGACAGGACATTTTTCCGGTGGGCTTTCCCCTTCATGGATATACCCACAAACTTCACACACCCATTTTTTTGCTCCTTTTTTTCCTTCCCTTGACCTTAAGCTCCTATACCCTAAATAAGTGATTGGTTCGTCATTTTGGACGATTTCACCTGCTACCACTTCCCCAATAAATAAGGTATGGGTCCCTAAATCCACACATTTGTCTTTTATTACCCGGCAGTCAAAATAAGCAATGCAATCTTCCAGGATTGGGTTTCCCAGTGGTGAAAGTGTATACTTTAAGTCAGCAAATTTATCAACATCTCTGCCCGATTGATAACCAAATGTTTTCACTATTTCCATGCAGTTTTGCCCTAAAATACAAACAGTAAAGGTACCGGAAGCCCGGATGTACTCCTTTGTTAAGTTTTGCTTATTTATCCCCACGGCAACCAGTAATGGACTACTGGTCACCTGAAAAACTGTATTACAAATCTGTCCATTAATTTTATCATCCTTTTTAGAAGTAACTACAAATAGTCCGTATTGAATTTTAAACAAAGTTTCCTGTAACAGCTTTTGCTTTTTTTCGTCATGGTTTACTTCAATCTCATCCAACAGTTCGAAAAATTCCGGTCCTACACCACATTCCGGGCATTTTGCCGGTGGCTCATTTCCCACATGAATATAATTACAAACGGTACAACGCCATCTTTTAACCGTCAAAATTCACACCTCCTGCAATTTTAGAATACATAATATTTTAAACATAAATACATTAATTTTAAACAAAAAAAAACCGTTGTTACCCGCTTATAGTTGTAAATGAATAACTAACTAGATTTTATTCCGGTATTATCCAAGGTAACTACTATATCTCTAGTAGTAAATTTACCTTTATATAGAGCATCATCGGCAATTTTTATTAACTCTTCAGCTGTTTTAGCATCTTCAGGAATGGAGGCAATTCCAATTGTAACGGTTAATTTACCTCCGGGCAGTTTTTCCTCCCCTTTAAAGCTGGTATCTTTTATCTTTAATCGGATACGTTCCGCAACTTCTTTTGCCTTTTCTTTTTTCATATCGGGTAAAATAACTGTAAACTCTTCTCCTCCGTAACGGGCAACAATGTCACTTTCCCGGAAACTTTCTTTTAAGATTTGACCTATTTTCTGAAGAACTTTATCCCCTTCCGGATGACCATAAAGGTCATTATATATTTTAAAATAATCCACATCTATTATTAATAAACTAAGATTTGATTTAAAAGCTTTAGCAATTTCTGTTGTTAACCTCTGCCTGAAATAACGCATATTATATAATTTTGTAAGCTCATCGGTAACAGCCATGTTGGCCATTTCATAATGGGCATCTAGAAGCTGTCTCTCCGTTTCTTTTTGTTCAGTAATATCTCTGTAGATACCTAAGGCCCCTATTACTTCACCTTCTTCATCGTCAAATACCCTGAATGTTTCGATCAAATAAGTTTTACGATTACCAAAATCATCAATAAAGGTTTTTTCAATATCTTTATTTATTTTACCCGTTTCTAAAGATTCTGTTATTAAACTTGTATATTTACCATCTTCATCATATTTTTTCCCTGAATAATACAACTCCCAGTCAAGTTTACCCTGAATTTCCTCTTCGGTACGTCCATATATTACCTCGGCGGCAGGATTTAGTATGCAAGTTTGGCCATTAGCATTTATAAATTGAACACCATTGTTAGTTGTATTTAACATCATCTTAAATATTTTAGATAGTTGTTTATGTTTTTTCTCATTTTCATTTTGCTTATATAACAAATAACTAAACAAAAAATTCATCAATATCCCAATAACTCCCCAATCCATAATATCTTTTCTAAGGTGGGGATTTATAATAAAAGTACTTACATATGCAATACTTAAAATAAAGGTAAAAAACATACATTCCTTTAGATTTTTATGCCATAAGGTATTTATTAATTGAATAAAATATAAAAAATAGATAGGTGCCTTGAAGGTCAAAAGGGAAACATTAATTAAAGCTAACCACACTATAATTCTGGTTCCCCATATCATCGAAGTATTTTTCTTTTGCCAGGCCAAGGGAGATAAGATAGTAATTATTATCATTGATAGACAATAAAAAATAAACTCCCAGGTTTCTAATTGTGATAACAAACCGGAAAGTATATCAGTGATTAATAAGTTTATAGCAATAAACGCATTTACAAAAGTTAGTATCTTTCCTGTATTAACTTTTTGTATATCCCAATAATCTAGGGGCATCCCCGGGCACCTCAAAACCTTGATATAGTAAATACAGAATATATTCTTTATTAAATAATCAAAATCCTTTGTAAAATTAAAAAAAAGTATCAACTTTTTTTCGATGATAGTATTACCCCAAATTTTAACCTCTATTTGTATACTTCCTCAACTCTATCAGCGAAACAGGTCATTTTATTTCGAACTTCTTCAACTTTATTAAGATCTAATTCAACTATCTTGATTTCTTCCTGTTCTCCCCCTTCATAGATTACATCACCTAAAGGATCAACTACCATTGAATGTCCGAAAAACTCCGCTTTATCTTCCTTCCCTACCCTATTGACCGCTACCAGAAAAAGTTGATTTTCAATGGCCCGGGCCTGGGTCAATATTAACCAGGGATGCATTCTGGGATGGGGCCATTGGGCTGGAACAAAGATTATCTGTGCACCGTCTAAGGCCAAAGCCCTGCTTAACTCAGGAAATCTCAGTTCATAGCAGATCATTAAACCACAGGTAATTCCATCCAATTCAAAAATACACCTTTCATTTCCTCGCTCCAGATATTCCCCTTCATTCATTAAGCCAAAAAGATGTATTTTGCTATATTTGGCAATTTGATCTCCTTGTCGGTTAAAAATATATGATGTGTTATAAACTTTATCACCACTTTTATCTGCCACAGAACCGGCAATGATGTTTATGCCAAATTCTTTTGCCAACTCACCAATTTTTTTGGCATTAGGACTGCCAGCCCGGTCTGCAATGGCGGATACATTCTTTAAATCATAACTGGTATTCCACATCTCTGGAAGAATAATTACATCGGGCCTCTTTTGGGCAGCTTTTCGTACCATTTCTTCCGCCTTTTTTAAATTTTCTACAGGTTTACCAAAAGATATATCCATCTGGATAACAGCAATTTTCATCTTACCACCCTTTTTAGTTTAATTTTAAATTCAATTTATGATTTTCCTAAACAAGTTAGTTAAGATTTATCTTCTCTCCTGCCAATGGATGGAGGAACCTTGTTAGATAATTCCAACATACTTTCGGCTAATATTCTTAGCCTTTCTCTCAATTTAAAAATACAGTCGAATTCGTTACCCAACCCTCTAACAATATCTTCAGCTAAAGCTCGACAACTGGGAGCACCACATGAACCACAGTCCAACCCGGGTAAATTTTTAAATATCTCCTCCATTTGATTTATTTTTGCCAGGGCCTTAACCCTATCATTATCTAATTTCATTACTTCCCTGGGTGTTAATTTTTCCGTCCATTGTGCTTTTAAATTTATATCTGCCCAGTTCACATTATTAATATTAAAAGAATACTCACCCTTAGATTTTTCTACCAAATACCTAATTCTTTTTTTAGCAACATAACTGTTTTCTATTGTTAATGGCCCACCCACACAACCGCATACACAAGCCTGACCTTCAAAAAATTCTACATCAGGTAATTTGCCCATTTCCAGTTCTTCTAAAACTTTAATGACATTTTCGCTACCATCTACGGCAAGATAATTATCCAGCTTTAAAGCTAAAGCTTCTCCTCCGGAAATAGCCCAGCCAATTCCTGTACCACTTGCCTTTTCCAACTTACTACATTTATCTCTAGCAATCAAATTAGTAATTAATCTGGCATAGATGGTAGAAATACTAATTACTCCATCCACATAGCTTTTTTTAACACCTAGCGGATTTTTCACACTGGTAACCTTTGCTGCACAGGGGCTTATAAAAAATACTCCAATTTTCCCTGAATCTACCTGTAAATCTTTTCTCAATTTATCTTTTACTATCCTGGCGGCAATTTCCATAGGGGATTCTACCTGGATTATATTTTCTAATAATTCGGGAAATTTAACCTGAATAAGTCTGACTACTGCTGGACAGGCGGAAGAAATAGCAGGTTTCTTTAATTCACCTTTAGCCATTTTATCTTTAATTATTTCTGTTACTAGTTCTGCCGCCTCGGCAACCTCATATATATAATCAAAACCTAAAGATAGTAATGAATTTAGGATTTGGTTTATGCTTATACTACTTTTAAACTGCCCATAAAGAGAAGGGGCAGGAATGGCAACCTTTACCTGATAATTGGACAATAAATCCAAAGAATCAGTTACTGCTTTTTTGGCCTGGTGGGGACATCTTCTTATACATTCTCCACAATCAATACAACGTTCATCAATGATAACGGCTTTGCCGTCTCTTACTCTAATTGCTTCTGTGGGACAGTATTTTATACAATTGGTACATCCTTTACACTTTTCCCTATCTAATGTAACGGAATGAAAATAACCCAATGAAAATCACCCTTCCTTATCGGGAAAACTATTCTACTAATTTTATCGATATTTCTAGCTTTGTTCCTTTCCCAACTTCTGAGTATATTTTAAACTCATCTGAACAACGCTTAATATTCGGTAAACCCATACCTGCACCAAACCCTAATTCTCTAATTTTATCCGGAGCAGTTGAAAAGCCTTCCTGCATAGCCAAATCTATATCAGCAATTCCCGGCCCATTGTCTTCACAAAGAATATTAATTTTTCGGGGTGTAATAAATAATGTTATCTTGCCGCCAAAGGAATGGATAACAATATTCATTTCTGCTTCATAGGTGGCAACTGCTACCCGCCTTATAATTGCTGGTGGAAAACCTATCTGACCTAAAATCCTTTTCACTTCACTGGCGGCTTTGCCAGCAGTAGAAAAATCTCCTGCAGTAATTGTAAATTCCATAGTTAAATTATTATTAGCAGTTTCCATCAAGACCGCACCTCAAACCAGATGCATATAAAATACCACAGGAAGTAAATAAAGAGTATTCAGTTACTAGTATAACGATTCCTTTATCCTGTGCTAATTTAATTACTTCGGCATTGGGTTTTCTGCCCTGAATAAAAATTACCGCGGGTATATCACTCATTTCAGCAGTTCTGATGACCTGCATATTATTAAGCCCGGTAATTAGTAAGGTATTGGTACCAATACAAGTTAAAACATTACTCATTAATTCTGCAGCGCAAATTTGTTTAACTTCAATATCTAATTTATCTTCATTAGTTAAAACCTCACATTTTAATAACTCTTTTAGCTGGTTTAACTGCATAAGAACCACCCCGCCTGAAAATAAAAATTATTTATACTTACAATTTATTCTGGAGATCTCTTAATAATCCTGCCTAACTAAAAAAGAAAGTGCTTTTTTTCACACTTTAGTGATTAGAAAAAATGGGCTTTTAGGGCATGGCATATTTAAGCCCAGGACCAAATAGTAAATATACTCACTTCAGGACCCGGGCATAAATTAACATTATTTACACTACTTTATTTATTTGTTTTAATTCATCTCTACTCAAGGTTTTTTCTAAATCTAAGAGTATTAAAAGTCTATCTTCAAGTTTTCCTACACCGGTAATACCACTCTGGTTAAAATCATTGAGCAAGGCGGGTGTAGGCTCAATAGCTTCTTCCGGTATATGTAATACTTCTGAAACCTGATCAGCAATTATTCCAATTGTTTTTGTACCAATTTTAACTACTACTATTCTGGTATCTTCAGTAATTTCCGATTTAATATTGTAAAATCTTTGTTTTAAATCAATAACCGGAATTACCTGTCCTCTAAGATTAATAATTCCTTTTATAAAGTCAGGTGCTTCAGGAATTTTAGTGATTTCTTGAAAGCGGACTATTTCTTGAACACTGGTAATCTCCAAACCGTATTCTTCATTAAGTAATGAGAAAACTACTATTTGTTTATCAGCCATCGGTATTTCCCCCCCGGAATTCTAAATAACATTTACTTTCCAATTCGACCAAAAGTTTCATATTTCCTCTTTCTTTAATAATGAAAATATAACTAATTATGGTATAATAGAGGAAAAGAATATAAGAATATTTGAAATTATTAGCTTTTTGACCAATCCCTCATTCAACTCGGAGGTGTGCCTAATGTTAATTAAGCACCGGGGATCTGGCCAAAAAAACAATTTTAATTTTAGTATTCTAATAATCTTCACAACCTATATACTAGGTCTAACCTATGGATATTTCACTTTTCAACCAGGTACCCAACTACCAAATTATATTTCAGGATCTACCCCTTCTTTCAACTTCTTTTTCATCCTTCTCAATAATCTATTTGTTACATTAATTATTATTTTTTCCGGATTTATTTCCTTTGGCCTTCTCCCCATAATACTTACATTTCGAGAAGCTTATCACTTGAGTATTGGTTTGCAGCAGTTAGCATATCAAAAAGGTATTCCCTATATTAAACTTTTCTGTATAGGTATCTTACCCCATGGTATCTTCGAAATACCGGCTTTTATATTATCCTGCACATTAGGTTTTTATTTAGGATTAAAGTTATTTAAAAAACTCCCCAAATTAGATATAAAATATTCCTTGCAAGAGTTAAGCTACTTTTTAGAAATCTATCATTATAATGTCTCCCCCTTGTTACTTTGGGCGGGAATTTTAGAAATTCACCTTACACCATTTTTAATCCTAAACTTTCTCTAAAATTTTATAGGAAAAGAACAAATTTTGTAGAATAATAAAATTAGTATGCGAGTGAAAAGGAAAACTTAATAGTCTAAAAATGGGGGGCAGAAAACAATGTTCATGTTTTTTGAAATTAGTTCTTCTACTATTAAAACAGCTGTACTGATTGCTTATTTTGCCTTCTTAATGTATGCATTTGGTAAAGGTAGGCAAATCAGGATGAAAAGAAAGGAAAAAGCATTTCGTAAAAAACTATGCTCTGTATTGGGTACAGAAGACTTACCTTTATATAAAGGAGAAAATATTATCAATTGGTCCAAGGTTTATACCATGTTAAAAAATGTAACCCCATCACCTAAAAGAGACGAAGTAATGGAAATAGTCAGAGAAAGGAAAAACGCAAGGAAACGAAGATAATATTAAAAGCTGATTCTGCTAGCTTTTAATTATACAATAATGATTTAAAAACCGGAGACACTTACGTCTCTGGTTTTTAAATTTAAGATTCATCGGATTATTACAAATTTTCTTTCCTTTTAAATATTTATCTCTATTTACCAAAGAAAAATTGATTTGCTTCATTTTACACCGTGTCCTTAATTACAAATTGTTTTTTAGGAGATCATCTACTTTTACTAGTACTTCCCCGGCTTTACCTCGGACTACCAAATCCGCCTGTTCATCCATGATAGTAGTTTCCATATTAATAATTACCAATTTCGCCCCTGTATCACGAGCCTGCAGTGGAAAATAATTAGCAGGTGAAACTTCTAAGGAGGAGCCGATAACAATAAATAAATGGCTTCTACGGCTTTCCAAATCCGCCTGATATAAAGCATCCTGGGGTAACATTTCACCAAAAAGGATAACTCCCGGTTTTAACATATTTCCACATTCACACCGGGGAATACCTCCGCCTTCTAGTACCTGAGAACCATAAACCTTTTTACATTTTAGACAAAGTGCCTCCCTTAAAGTACCATGGAGTTCAATAACACGATTTGAACCGGCTCGGTGATGCAAACCGTCTACATTTTGGGTAATAATAGCCTGAATGATACGGCGTTTTTCCCAATCTGCCAGTATTTTATGTCCTTGATGGGGATTTGCTTCTCCCAGGGTAGCCAACCGCATTCTATAAAATTCATAAAACTCTTCCGGATTTTTATACATGGCTTCAATGGAAGCCAGTTTCCGGGGATCTTTTGCTTTCCAAAGGCCTGTTTTTGAGCGAAAATCAGGTAATCCCGCCTCGGTACTCATCCCCGCACCTGTAAAAATAACGGTATGGGTAGATTCCCGCATCCAGTCCACTAATTTCTTTAACTTACCTGTGTCCTGCAAATGTCTTCCCCCTTTTCTACCATTTTCTACGGTATGCGATGAAAAAAATCCGTTTATATTTTCTTTTAGGATTTACAAATAATGCATACTTACTATATTACTTATACAGTATTTCCCTACTGACACTTTTAACGTCCTTTGTTCCTGTTAAGATCATAGTTTTTCTTAAATCAGCTTTAAAGTTATCTAACATTACTTTTATTCCTTCTGCACCTCCACCAATGGCAGCAATAGTAGGTGGCCTACCCACTACTACCGCATGGGCACCTAAAGCCAAGCATTTAAGCACATCAAGTCCAGTCCTGATGCCACCATCAATTAATACCGTTATTTTTTCCCTTACTGCTCCAGCAATTTGGGGCAGTACTTCTGCCGTTCCAGGACAGTGATCTAAAGCCCTTCCCCCATGATTTGATACTACAATGGCAGCTACTCCTGCCTCACAGGCTATTAAAGCATCTTCAACAGTCATTATTCCTTTTAATATTACCGGTAGTCTGGTACTTTCAACTATTTCCTTCAGCTGATCTAAAGTTTTAGGCTCAACTGTTAAGCCAGTAATATTCTTATGAATTAGAGCTGCGGCATCTACATCAATACCTACAGCAATTGCACCCGCTTTTTCTGCATCTTTAATTTTAGTCAAAATCTCCTTTTGGGGACGTGGCTTAATTATCGGGATGGCAATTCCCGGGTATTTTCTGGCAGCATTCAAGCCCGTTTCATATAATGCAGGGTCGGGACCATCACCTGTCATACCCAAAACTCCTCCCATTTGGGCACCTTGTAACCAATTATCCGCCAATTCCTCTTCGGTTATACAATCATTTAAATTTAATTTTCCTCCTGCAACTGCTCCAAGAATCACGGGTTGGTCAAGTTTATAGTCGAAAATTTCAAGAGATAGTTCAGGTTCCCTGACATCATGCAAAGTACGTAAATTTAATTTATAATTGGCCAAAGCCTGGAAATTATTGATGAACGATGCTCCCGTTCCCACACTACCCATTCCCGGCATCTGTCCGCGACAAACTACTCCGTTACAAACAGGACAAACTTTACAAATGGGACTTAATTTTTCTCTAGCTTTATCCTGTATCTCTTTCCAATTCATCAAAATAGCCTCCTCTTTTACAAAATGATATATTTTATATTCTTAATTTAATAACTAAATCCTTTAATTATCAAAAGAAAAACCAGGCTTCACCTGGTTTTTCTAAAGTAGCTACAGGCTAAGTAATACGAGAATGATAACTGGAGGCGCTTTTAGTATCCTGATGATTTTTTCAGTGCTTGATCTAGATCATAAATCAAATCTTCTACATCCTCGATTCCAACAGAAAGCCTGATCATATCCGGAGTAACTCCCGCTTTTACTTGTTCTTCTTCCGTTAACTGGGCATGAGTTGTACTGGCTGGATGAATAACTAAAGATTTAGCGTCGGCTACATTGGCTAGTAAAGAAAATAATTTCAGGTTATTAATAAAATTCTTACCCGCTTGTACTCCACCTTTTATCCCAAAGGTTAAAATGGCACCTGCACCTTTAGGTAGATATTTCCGGGCTAATTTAAAATATTTATTATCTTCTAAACTTGGATAATTAACCCAAGATACCAGTAGATGATTATTTAAAAACTCCGCTATCCTTTTCGCATTATCGACATGTTTTTGAACCCTTAAAGAAAGAGTCTCAATACCTTGTAGCAATAGAAAAGAATTAAAAGGGCTGATTGCTGCCCCGGTATCCCGCAATAACTGGACTCTAGCTTTAATTATATAGGCCAGAGGTCCAAATGCCTCAACATACCTTAAACCATGGTAACTGGGGTCGGGCTCGGTTAAACCTGGAAACTTTCCGCTGGCACTCCAATCAAACTTTCCCGAGTCTACAATAATTCCTCCGATAGAAGTACCGTGACCCCCTAAAAATTTAGTCGCTGAATGTACTACTATATCAGCCCCGTATTCAATTGGTCTAATTAGATAAGGGGTACCAAAAGTGTTATCAATTATTAGGGGCACTCCGTTTTCATGGGCAATTTTAGCAATTTGTTCAATATCACAAATATTTATTCTTGGATTTCCTATTGTTTCAATATAAACTGCTTTAGTTTTTTCATTTATTGCTGCCCGAAAATTTTCTGGGTCATCGGGATCCACAAAAATAGTCTTAATACCCAATTTAGGAAGGGTAAGGGCAAACAAATTATATGTCCCTCCATACAAAGTGCTTGCTGATACTATTTCATCCCCAGAACCAGCAATATTTAAAATAGCATAGGTTACTGCAGCAGACCCTGAAGCAACCGCTAAAGCCCCTACTCCACCTTCTAAAGTAGCTACCCTTTGTTCCAGTACATCTGTAGTAGGGTTCATAATCCTGGTATAAATATTACCGAATTCCTTTAAAGCAAAAAGATCTTTAGCGTGATCGGTATCTTTAAATACATAGGATGTAGTCTGGTAAATGGGTACTGCCCTTGAACCTGTAGCAGGGTCAACCTGCTGCCCAGCATGCACCTGCAGGGTATCAAATTTCAACTTTTTTTCTTGCATCTTATCCACTCCTTTTATATTTTCCATATGTTTACCAGTTTTATAAGCCATTTTTATGATTATTTAATTGCTAAAATATCATAAGGTGTTTCCTGATAAACATAATAATTTAACCAATTGGAGAATAATAAGTTAGCATGGCCTCGCCATCTAACAATAGGTTCCTTTTGGGGATCATTATTGTAAAAATAATTAACAGGAATTTTAATATCCAGTCCTTTTTGTATATCCCTTTCATATTCTCTTTTTAAAGTATGGGGATCATATTCTGAATGCCCTGTTACAAATATCTGTCTGCCATTTTTATTAGCTAGCAGATAAATGCCGGCAATATTTGACTCCGCAATAATTTCTAATTCAGGTATCTTTAAAACATCTTCCTTTAAGATAGTTGTATGCCGGGAATGGGGGGCAAAAAATTCATCATCAAATCCCCGCACCAGTTTTACATTCCTGTTATTCACACTATGGGTAAAAATTCCAAACATTTTTTCTGGTAACAGGTGTTTATTAATTCCATAAAAATGGTATAAAGCTGCCTGAGCACCCCAGCAGATAAAAAGGGTTGAATAAACATTATGCACTGTATAATCCATAATTTCTTTAAGCTCGTTCCAATACTGCACTTCTTCAAAATCAAGGTGTTCTACAGGAGCTCCGGTTATTATCATCCCGTCAAATTTTTGTCCTTTAATATCATCAAATGTTTTATAAAAGGAAACTAAATGTTCCTCGGGAGTATTAGTTGATTTATACGTTTTAGGGTGTAAAAAATCTACTTCTACCTGGATGGGAGTATTACCTATTAAGCGGAGAAGCTGAGTTTCTGTTTCAATTTTTGTGGGCATCAAGTTTAATATTGCAATCTTTAATGGCCGAATATCCTGGCTTAAAGCCCTTATCTCTTTCATTACAAAAATATTTTCTTCTTCCAGGGTTTTAAATGCGGGTAGATTTTCAGGAATTACAACAGGCATCTAGTATCATCCTTTCTGTAATTTTATACTCTTAGCTATTTTTGAGGCTTCATTTTCAGTGCCCGGTACTAAATTTAAAAAACCTTCTCCTGACATTTGGAGAAGGTTTAATCAACAAGTTTCAATTAATCTTCTCATCTGCCAGAACAAAAAGTTCTGCTGGAATTAGCACCTTTTTAGACACGTATTAGACACATGCCTAAAGGGTTGCTGAGATTTCACCGGGCCAGTCCCTCCATCTCTCTTGATGAGTTTTTAATATTTAGTTTTATTTAGTTGAGATATATCTTATCAAATTAAGATTATCATGTCAATCTTTTTTTTGGGGATAGGGTTAGTTCCAATATTCTTCCTGGGGGACGATCAATGAAGAATATATAAACTATTCCCCTTCCCCAAACTTAACTTTGTTGTTAAAATCTACGTCCGTATGGGGACTTAATGGCCACTAGTAACTTGACTTCCATGGATATCCCTGAAGCTAGGGCAGTTGTGAGCCGTCAAAGAATTTTTCGTCTAATGGTAGTTCATTACCGATTTTTGTTACTTCTACTTTGGTAAAGCAGTACCGGTAATAATCACCCGGCCCCCTATTTTTACCGTAGAATTTTTCCGGTAATCCCTTAATTCCAACTTCATCAAGATATAAATCCATCAATTTATTATTTTTTACATCAAAAACTGTATACTTATATTCTTTTATTTCTGGAAAAGTATAGATTAAATTCATGGCATGGGCAGCAGCCCAGTGCCATATTTCATTTTTAAAAGTGATTGAGCCAAAGTCAGGAATAAACTCAACATAGACACTTCCTTGATTTTCAGTAAATGTTACTTCACATTTTTGCAATTTGGAAAAGTGTTTACCTGAAAACATCTTAATACGTTCACTTATAAAAGATTGTAAAGTTTCATCTGGTGTACCCTGAACCTGAGAACTTGATATATTCATACAGCCTGTTAATAACAGGGCTATAATTAGTATTAGCAATATAAACCTATATTTATTCAGTTTAAAAACCTCCCGACACTTTACTTACATGCTATCTAACTAATAAATATTGTACCCAGGAGATTTATTTTTATTGACGTTTAAATACAAAATTTTGTTCCCTTAGTAATTAAAAAAAGCAACACCAAAAACTTACTTCGGTGTGCTTTAACTTTAACATATTCTAGGAAGGGGGTCTCCCTCCAACATATGTAGTACCCGCACAGTTCCCAACTCCGTCTCCATGACCACTTTGGAGGGATGGGCATCGGTTACCTCTCCTACTATACTGGCCTCTCTACCTATTTTATATTTTTTAAGTTCCTGAAGAACCATTTGGGCATCTTTGTTGCCTACTACAATAACAACTTTACCCTCATTAGCAAGATATAAAGGATCAAGACCCAGTATTGAACAAGCACCCTTAACCTGAGGATCTATAGGAAGTTCTTCCTCAAATAATTTAATACCCAAACCTGCCTGTGCGGCCAGCTCATTTAAGGTAGTAGCCAGTCCTCCTCGGGTAGGATCTCTCATGCATTTGATATTGGCACCTGTTGAAAGCAAACCATCAGCTAGATAATTAATATATGTACAATCACTAGCCAAAGGCGGTTTAAAATCTAAACCTTCTCTAGCTGCTAGAATAGCAATACCGTGGTTACCCAAAGGGCCGCTAACTATTATCTTATCACCGGGACTCATTTTTTGAGGTCTTAAATCTATATTAGGAGGTACAATACCAATTCCTGAGGTGTTAATAAAAATTTTATCACAGGCACCATGCTCTACTACTTTAGTATCACCGGCTACAATTTGCACACCTGCTTCCCGGGCCGTATTTCCCAGAGAAGCCATTAAACTATCCAGCTCTTCTAAAGGCAAACCTTCTTCTATAATTAAACCTAAAGTTAAATACAAAGGTTTAGCTCCCATTACTGCCAGGTCATTAACAGTTCCACAAACTGCCAGTTTACCAATATCGCCACCGGGAAAAAAGATAGGACTAATCACAAAAGAATCGGTAGACAGAGCTATTTTATGGGATGAAAATTTAATTAGGGCAGCATCTAGCTCCTGCTGTAGATAGGCATTTCCCAGGTTTTTCTGAAAAATTTGCCTGATTAACCGCTGGGTTTTAAGTCCACCGGCTCCATGGGCTAACATAATTTTATCTTCAGCCAACTTTTTCACCCCCTGCATAATAAAAACTTGCAGCACACGTTCCTTCTGATGATACCATACATGGACCAACAGGGGAACTAGGGGTGCAGGTTTTACTAAATAATGGACAGTCTTGTGTTTTTCGTTTCCCCTTTAAAACTTGACCACAAATACAGCCGGTAGGTTTCAGGTTGAATTTAATGTCATCTACTTCAAATTTAGTAAAAGCATTATATTTCTCATATTGGGTTCTTAAGTTTAGACCACTGTTATCAATTTCACCCAAACCTCGCCAATGGGCTTTAAATGGTTCAAAGTATTTATCCATTAATTGTTGGGCGGTTTTATTACCCGCTTTTGTTACTCCTCTCCGGTATTGATTATCTACCCGATGTTCTCCTGTTTTTAACTGTTTAATCAAAAGAAATATACTTTCCAAAATATCACCAGGTTCAAAGCCGGAAACTACACAACTCCGTTTATAGACCCTGGGAATGAAATCATAAGGATTTGTACCAATAATACTGCTAACATGTCCAGGTAGTAAAAACCCGTGAACATCAGTTTCAGGATCTAGTAAAAGAGTCTCTAAAGCAGGGATAACCAACTTGTGTAAGCAAACAATACTAAAATTGTTAAGATTATCCTTTACCGCCTCTTCCAGAGCAACTGCTACCGTAGGAGCAGTTGTTTCAAATCCTACAGCCAAAAAAACTACTTCTTTTCGGGGATTGGTCCGGGCTAAATTAACTGCATCCAAAGGTGAATAAACAACTCTCACACCTGCACCCTGGGCCTGCATTTCCTGCAAACTACCCGTTGAACCAGGTACTCTTAGCATATCGCCAAAAGTAGTTATCAAAACTCTAGGATTTTGGGCCAATAGTAAAATTTTTTCAATATCCTGCTGGTCAGTAACACAGACAGGACACCCAGGGCCGGAAATTAATTCAATATTGGGGGGTAAAAGTTGCTTAATACCTGCCCTGGCAATAGCCATGGTATGTGTTCCACAAACCTCCATGAGCCGTACATTTCTATCTATATTCATTCCTTTTAATAGGTTATTAAGGGTTTTTTTATTCATTTTCAATTGCAGCATAGTATTCCTCCCACAGTCGCAGCGTTTCCCGGGCTTCTTCAGGGTCTAGATGCTGGATAGAAAATCCGGCATGGATTAGTACATAATCACCAACTTTCACTTCTGGAGTTAATGTCATATTTATTTTAAAGGTTGTACCTTCTAGGTCAACCTCCGCCCAAGGTTCTTCAATATTAATAACTCTAGCCGGAACTGCTACACACATTAGCTAACCTCCCTCCAATTACAGCTTGCCCTAAACTTAAACCTCCATCATTAGCAGGAACTTGAGAATGGGTTAATGGCTCAAACCCTTTTTCCTCAAGTATTTTTACAAGTTTTTCCATTAATATTTTGTTTTGCATTACTCCTCCACTTAAAATAACTTTTTTTGAAGGTAATTTACTAAGCACAGCCTGACAGGTAGCTAGAATCATCTGGGCAATGGTCTGGTGAAATTTAGCAGAAATTACTTCTAACTTAATTCCCCTGGACATATCTTCTAGCATTTCCTGCCACATTTTCCTAGTAGAAATGGTAATTGGAAATTGGCCAGAATTCAAATCAAAGCAATAGCCTTCCCCTTGATAGCTTGTATCGGCTATTTCCTCCAGCTCTATTGCTCCCTGCCCTTCATAATCTACCCTGGTACAAATACCTAACAAGGCACTCACTGCATCAAATAAACGACCACAACTGGAAGTCAACGGGCAATTAATGCCCCTTTGTATCTGTTTAATAATCATATTTATTTCATCCAATTTTAATCCAGAGAAATATTCTTGGGCTCTTAGTACACCATTTTCACCCAAATATTTGTACAAGTAACTAATAGTCATTCGTAAGGGTTCTTTTACAGCTTGTTCCCCACCGGGTAAAGGTACATATTCTAAGTGGGCTAAGCGAAAAAATTCTTCATAATTACCTAGAAGAAATTCCATTCCCCAAAGATTTCCATCGGTGCCCAATCCTGTACCATCACAGATTACACCCAATACATCTTCATCTAAACCGTTATCAGCTAAACAACTGGCTAAGTGAGCATGATGGTGTTGTACCTGGATAACAGGTTTATCCCATTCATTTCCCCACTTATGGGAATTATATTCCGGATGTAAGTCAACAACTACTACTTTTGGTTTAATAGCTAAATAGTCCTGCATCCTCTCTGCAGTAAGTATATATTCCTGAAAGTTGTTAAAATTATCGAGATCACCCATGTGCTGACTTAAAAAAGCCTTATTCTCTTTGGTTATACAGAATGTACTTTTTAAATCCCCACCGCAGGCAAAGACTGAAACCTGCCTGGGTATCTCAACCGGTAGGGGTACATATCCCCTTGCTCTCCGGTAAAGTTGGGGTTTTTTATTAATTACTTTTACCACGGAATCATCACAACGATTGTAGATTTCCCGGTTATGAATTAAAAAGAAATCAGCTAAATCCGCCATTTCTGAGAAAGCATCATCATCCTGATAAATAAGGGGATTGCTACTTAAATTCCCGCTAGTCATCACCAGTAATTCCAGTTCCGGCCTGAATAACAAAAAATGCAAAGGTGTATAAGGAAGCATGACTCCTAAAGTATTTACCCCTGGTACAAGACTGGAAGGTAAATACTTGGGTTTCCGGGGTAAAATTAAAATTGGAGCCTGGGGACTAAGTAATATTTTCTCTTCTTCATGGGTTACATAACAGTATTTATGAACTATTTCCAGATTTTTTGCCATAACTGCAAAAGGCTTAAATTCCCTTTTTTTACTCTGGCGTAACCTGTTTACAGTTTGTAAATTCTTGGCATTACATA
>JASKKI010000036.1 GCA_030154225.1 Clostridia bacterium
CTTAATATCTAAGAAGGGCTTAAGAAGGGTATTGTGCTTTAAAATCCTAATCATGATGTTTTTTCACTAGGGGTGTTGCATTTAATATTGCAATTTAGATAAAATATTTTTATGTTATAATGACAAAAAAGCATAACCTAAAAGGAGAATAATGGGATGAGTATTAGAGGCATTTTATTTGACTTAGATGGAACATTAATAAACACCAATGAATTAATTGTGGAAACTTTTCAATATACTTACAAAAAAATCTTACAACTGGATGTACCCCGTGAAGAAATTACTCAATATTTTGGCGAACCTTTAGTTGATACACTGGCTAAATATGATTCGGAAAAGGTGGATTTACTTTTAAAAACTTACCGAGACTATAATTATTTAAAACACGACGAACTAGCCACTATTTTTCCAGGGGTAAAGGATACTATTAGAACATTAAAAGAAAATGGCTATAAATTAGCTGTAGTGACTTCCAAAAAAAATGAAGGTGCACGCAAAGGATTAAGCTTATTTGGCTTAACCCCATATATTGATTACCTTGTCGGCTATGATGATACAAAAAAGCATAAGCCCAACCCCGACCCGGCACTAAGAGCCCTTCAGGCATTAAAACTAAACCCGGAAGAAACCTTAATGGTAGGAGACAGCCCTTATGATATTTTATGTGGCAAAACTGCTGGAACTTATACTGGAATAGTAAAGTATTCCGAGCATTCTTTAGAAAAATTAATGGAATTAAAACCCGATTATGTTTTAAATCAACTCCCTGATTTACTGAAAATATTATCATAATTATTCTCTGGTTTAAGATTAAACCAGCTTTTTTTAATAACTGTTAAGAGCAAAAAAGCTAATTTTCTAATATTGTCCCACAAACTAGCATTTTTAATAAAGGAGTAGATATAAATGAAAGTAGGTTTAATAAGATGTATACAAACGGAAGATATGTGTCCAGGAACTACTTGTTTCAAAGTGATGAAAGGAAAAAAATGCGCATTTGAAGGTGTTATGGAAGAAATCGAAATTATCGGTTTCAATACCTGTGGAGGATGTCCCGGAAAAAAAGCAATATCTAGAGTACAAGAAATGGTAAAAAGAGGAGCAGATACTATTGTATTGGCATCTTGTATTACTAGGGGTAATCCAATTGGTTTTTCTTGCCCTCATGCTGAAAAAATGAAGGAAGCTATTGTAAGAAAACTTGGTAATAGTATAAAAATAGTGGATTATTCCCATTTTTAAAGTAAATAAAGACCTGCTAAGGAGGTACTTTTTGGGGTTAAAAATACAATAATGAAGTGTTTCCGTAAGATTTACAGCCTTTTTTTATTTAATTGGTCTTAAACTTGGCAAAATAGTTAAAATTGGACTTTTTTGCCCCTTGCTAGTTAATAAACGGACTTTTTATAATTCAAATTGAAATTAGCACTCACCTCCAGAGAGTGCTAACAAAAATTTAACGGAGGTGAATCCGATGGTAATTAAACCCCTTGCTGACAGAATTTTAGTTGAGCCCATTGAAAAGGATACTGTTAGCCCCGCTGGCATTATTATTCCTGACACAGCCAAG
This sequence comes from Clostridia bacterium, assembly GCA_030154225.1. Taxonomy (GTDB): domain Bacteria; phylum Bacillota; class Peptococcia; order Peptococcales; family BICA1-8; genus JASKKI01. The sequence goes on from JASKKI010000036.1 coordinate 1,571, forward strand.
GAAAAACCCCAAGAAGGTAAGGTCTTAGCTATTGGTCCCGGGGCACTGGGAGATAACGGTCAACGTAATCCCCTGGAAGTAAAAGTTGGTGACCGGATTCTCTTCTCAAAATATGCAGGTACGGAAATCAAGCAAGATGGCAAACAACTTTATATAATGCGAGAAAGTGAAGTGTTAGCCATCTTAAATTAATATTAATTGAAAGGAGGAAAACAAAATGGCCAAAACAATTATTTATTCAGAAGACGCCCGCAGGTCCTTGGAGAAAGGCGTTGATAAGTTAGCTAATGCGGTAAAAGTTACCTTAGGTCCCAAAGGTCGTAATGTGGTTTTAGCCAAAAAGTTCGGTTCACCGACAATTACCAATGACGGTGTTACAATTGCTAAAGAAATTGAACTATCAGATCCTAATGAAAATATGGGAGCCCAGTTAGTTAAAGAGGTTGCCAGTAAAACCAATGATGTAGCGGGAGATGGTACAACAACTGCTACAGTATTAGCTCAAGCTATAATTAAAGAAGGTTTGAAAAATATTGCGGCCGGAGCCAACCCTGTTTTCCTAAAAAAAGGTATTGAAGAGGCTGTTCGGGCTGTAGTAGATGAGTTACAGCGTATCAGCAAGCCCATAGAAAAAAAGGAAGAAACTGCACAAGTAGCAACAATCTCGGCTAATGACCAGGAAATAGGCAATATAATTGCCGATGCTATGGAGAAAGTAGGCCGAGAGGGTGTAATCACTGTTGAAGACGGAAAAACCATGGGAGTTAATCTAAAGGTTGTAGAAGGAATGCAGTTTGACCGGGGTTACATATCCCCTTACATGGTTACAAATACAGAACGCATGGAAGTAGTCTTGGAAGAACCATATCTCTTAATCTGTGACAAAAAGATTAGCGCTATCAGAGACCTCCTTCCCATACTAGAACAAGTAAGTAAAGAAAACAAACCACTGCTGATTATTGCAGAGGATATTGAAGGGGAAGCTCTGGCTACCCTGGTGGTAAACAAACTAAGGGGCACCTTAAAATGTGCTGCAGTAAAAGCTCCCGCTTTTGGTGAAAGACGTAAAGCAATGCTTTCCGATATTGCAATCTTAACCGGTGGCCAGGTAATTTCCGAAGAATTAGGCTATAAGCTGGAAAATGTGGATGTTTCCATGTTAGGCCGTGCCCGCTTGGTTAAAGTAGAAAAAGAAAACACCACAATTGTTGATGGTTATGGTAATAAAGAAGCTATTCAGGCTAGAATTAGCCAAATTAAAAAAGAAAAAGAAGAAACTAAGTCCGATTATGACAGGGAAAAGCTTGAGGAACGATTGGCTAAACTGACTGGTGGTGTAGCGGTTTTAGAAGTAGGAGCCGCCACTGAAACCGAAGCTAAAGAAAAGAAAATGAGAATTGAAGATGCTTTAAATGCAACTAGGGCTGCGGTCGCAGAAGGTATCGTACCCGGTGGAGGTACTGCACTAGTCCAAGCTGCAAAAGTGCTAGATAACTTAGATGCGAAAGGTGATGAACTTTTAGGTATCCAAATTATCCGTAGGGCATTAGAAGAGCCATTACGCCAAATTGCCTATAATGCAGGCCATGAAGGTTCAGTTATTGTGGAAAAGGTTAAAGCCCTTCCTCAAGGTGAAGGCTTTGATGCAAGGACAGGAGAATATACCACATTAATACCCAAAGGAATTATTGACCCCACTAAAGTTACCCGTAATGCTCTTCAAAATGCAGCGAGTATTGCTGCCATGCTTTTAACCACTGACGTAATAATTACCGATATACCTAAAAAAGAAAATAACCCTATGCCGCCCATGGACTATTAATAAACCTGGCTCTCCAAGTCTTTGACCCAGATGGAATGAGAAAGACCGGCTGCTTTGCCGGTCTTTCCAGTCTGTGATAATTTAGCTAGCCAATAATTTTTAAGGCTATTAGAATAAAGGGAATTAAATTACTAAATATATGGGTGAAAATTGCAGAAACCAGTCCCAGTTCAAAATATATATAACCTAAAATCAGGCCGGAGGTTAAAGTAACCACCGCAGAATTTATGGGATGAATGAAAACAAATGCTATACCAGATATGATTATTGCAGTAATCTTCAATTTCCGAGGATTACCAGTCATTCCTGAACCTACAAATAAAATGGAATTAATTAAGAAAAATCTAAATATTAATTCCTCGGTAATACCTGAGCGTACCGCTATTCCCAAAGCACCAAAAAAATTATTCTGTAAGAGGTCTACAAATACCTTATTATCAAATTTGGTGATAGAAATGATGTAGAATATAGTATTTGCAAGAATAAGTCCTGCTGCCAGAATTCTGGCATATTTACGCCGGCCAGAAGTTGAAGCAAAAAACAACTCTTCTGGAAATTTATTTAAGGCATAAACCCCACCTAGACCTACAATAAAATACATAATTATTTCCCGTACAATTATAATTGCCTGTCCTTCCCCTCTAAACATCAACTTGTTTAAAATAGGAAAAGCTAAATAATCACTGACACCAATAATAAGGCCTAAAATCACCAAAAACGGAAGCCATTTTTTCAAACCAAGTACACCTCACAAAAGAAGTTTATTGATGCATCCTGAAACATTTACTTTCTTTCGATACATCATGCAGAATTACCCTCGAGCAGATGCATCCTTGAATTTTAACCTGCATCAGATGCTAATTTTAATGTGGGTCTATAACGTAATGCCTATTTGTAGCCTCCAACGTTCCGGCGAAATGGATGTTGATAGCCTTCTTCTAAACCCACTTGAGCCCAATAGGTTGCTAGAGCAGCAGCTTCACCGATCAGGTTTTGACAGAATTTAGCCTGTTCTCTACTATGCCACTGAAAAGGTTCTAGTAATTTGGCACAACTAACTTCCCCAAATTTATCTTGAAAAGTATTGGGTATTTGGTTAAATAATCTATATAACCCTTCTGGACCATTAAGTTGGGAAATTCTCTCCTCTAAAGTTCCCTTTTCTAGAGGTTTGCGTCCGTGAATGCTACTAACAGCTAGAATAGCTCCCGATAATGCACCACAATTATTTCCTGATAACCCCATTCCTCCTCCAAACCCTGTAGCTAAAGCAATTATGGAAGGTGGCAAATCTACCAAACCCAAGTCTATTATGGCCTGGAAAACACATTCGGCACAATTCATCCCTGTTTTAAAATAATCCATGGCCCTCTTTCTGGCCTTATTTATCATCTCTTCTTTATTATTCATTATAGACACCCCCTTATATTTTTCTATTTAAAAAGAAAAACTCCTTTAATGCATAATTTAAAACTCTCTTGGGGGAAAGTATGGCTAGGAGGTGAGGATCAATTTGATGAACCGGTGGAAGGGTATGATAATCAATAAAAAATAAAAAAAAATTTTTATGTTTAAAAAATAAAATTTCACGGTAAGTATTAAGGTAAAAAAATTTATAATGAATCTGGAGTACAAAACATGAAAAACAAAAGAACCGGTTTGAAATTTAAATTTAATTATGCTTTAACCTTGGAACGCCTTATTGATTACAAAAGCCGAAGGCTTGTTAAAAAAATTAAACAAAGTGAGAATATCCTCCATGAGACATTAATAAGAGATCAACAAATATTAGACTACCTAATTAATAAATCTTTAAGTTATAATAAAAGATATTTTTAAAAAACAAGCTAATCACCCCTTAAATAACCCTCTTAAAAAGACCTGCTCTGCAGGTCTTTCCAGATTGTTAACAAAGTATTAATACAAAAACAAACCCTTATTATTTATCAAAAAGGAAACATCGGCCAGTTAAAATAAAAGATCATAGATTTTTTACCCTTTATTATTTCATACTCAACTTATTAACCTCTCGTATACTAAATAAGATAAAATCTTAACCCCCTGAACTAATGCTTCCGGATTAAACTTCATTTCAGGATGATGTAAACCCGGTACCAGATCAGCACCCAGTCCGATATAGGCAGTTTTGATCTTCCCTTTAGTACTATAATAATGGAAATCCTCTCCACCAGGAGTAATAACCGGACCCAGGGCTTCTCCCAGAACTGCTTCGATAGCCTTTTTAGCTAAAGCTATGGTTCCCTGATCATATTCAGCACCGGGGACACCACCTCTAATTATTACTTCTGCTTCCGCTCCCACAGTCGCAGCACCCTTTTCAATGGCATTACAGGTTTTGGTAATCAACTGCTCCATAGCTGTATTGGTCTGGGCCCTTAAATCAAAACCCATTTCCGCTATATCGGGAATAATGTTATAGGCATTTCCCCCGGCAGTTAATTTAGTTGTTTTTACAGAAAAAGGAACAGCAGGATTAAGCTTAATAGCATTGACAGCATTGACAATTGCCGCTGCCCCATCTATAGCATTTATACCCAAATGAGGGCGTGCACCATGGGCAGCCAAACCTTTTATTTTGGCGGTAACTATATAGGAAGACCCATGACATAAGGCCGGTGTAGCTTGGCCCAGTTTGGCTTCTTGAATAGGACGTAAATGGATACCCAGCATCTCATTCACATCATCAAGGAGACCACTAGCCAGCATTGCTTCTGCACCACCTAACACTTCTTCTGCAGGTTGAAAAAGAATTTTTAATGTGCCTCTCTTGATACCTATTCGGGCTATCTCCCCAGCTGCCATTAAAACCATAGTACTGTTGGCATCATGACCACAGGCATGGATATTAACATCTTTCCCGTTAATTTTAAAAGCCAGGGCATCCATATCGGCCCTTAATGCCAGTACAGGTCCCGGTTCAGGGCCCTCTAAAATACCCATCACCCCTGTTGTACCATTGATATTTGATATTACCTTAAATTTGGCCTCATGCAGTTTTTGGGCTAGAAATTGGGATGTTTTTACTTCTTGAAAACCTAATTCGGGAGTTTGATGGAGGGTTGTAAATACTTGTAGTATTTTTTCTTTATCATTATTAATTCTTTCTAAAAAATCCATATTAATCACCTTATTCAAAAATTAACTAGTTCCTGGATAATTCGGGCCACCAGTGTCCTTGGTAAAATTACCGGTTTTTCGGTAATGGAGCTGACTACACCTTTCATAACTTTATTATAGCCCATGCAATCTAAAACAATGAGCTGAGCACCCTTTTCTTTGAGTTTTAGAGCTCCTTCTTTTATTAATGATAATTCTCCATAGGGAGAACCAAATTCCACCACAATATTATTATCAACATATTTACTCCAGATACGTTCCATATTACTGACTTGCTCTTTTTCAGGTACCATGATGCCCAAGGTCTGATCGGCCTGTAATAAACCTTTGACTGTATTTCTTAATATTGGATCAGGCTGTATTAAAGGTACTTTGGCATTTAATCCGGTAAATTCCCCGGTACACATGAGGAAAATAAGCTGAACCTGGTTTTCTAAGATCCGGATTTTCTCTACAAGCAAGGGATTTAGCCTTTCTTCTGCTAATTCTACACTTAAACCGTTTCTTAACCTGCTGACAAGTAAAGTTTCTTTCTTGTCCGGTTTAAGCTCTATTATCTCCTCTTCGGTCAAATCATCCAGGGCACCTATTTCCATGATTTCAATGCGCTCCTGCCAGATTTCCGATAAATCGGTAGTTATATCATCCCTGGGGGACTGGCCAATAGTAATTAAACCTATCACCGGCTTCATGCTCTCACCTGCCATTTATTCCGATTAACCAAGTAGTTAATTAAAGATCCGCTGGCCACAATAGGATCAACAACTGGAATATTTAAATCTTGTTCAATGAAATTAGCAATCCCTATAGTTGCCATTCCGGTACATCCTAATAAAATACACTGGGCACCTTGACTTATTAGAAAATTTGCTGACTGAATAACACTTTCTTTTCCTGATTTGTTCAATAAATCCAAAGTATTACTGATACCCTGAACCTTTTGGTAGGCTACTAAACAATTACCCAACTGGTTTTTAAGGTTTTCAGGAATTTGGTCTGTTAATGAGGTCACTCCTACTTTAGTACTGATAGCTTTCGCCATCAAACAGGCCGCCTGTCCGGCTCCAACCACGGGAATTTTAACCTTTTCCCGAACTAAATCCAAAGCAGGATCTGTACAGCAACTGATAATTATCCCATCCATACCCGCTAATTCCATTTCCAAGGCAAGTTTAATAATTTTGGGTATAGCAACTTCTTCCGAGGCCGAATCATATATACCATGGAGCTGGTCAGGAATAGACTGGGTGACCATATTCAGACTTGGAAGAAAGCTCTTTATTATTTTTTCATGGGCATACAATACATGATCGTCAGAAGTTGTAACAACCCTAATAATACCGATTTGTGAATACATCAAATAATTACCTCCCTTCTTTGGCCAGCAATAAACAGGCAGCCAGGTGTCCATCTCCCTGGTCCTCTAGACCAGGGACTTGTCTCCTACAAATGTCCTTAGCATATTTACAGCGAGTATGAAAATGACACCCAGGCGGGGGATTAAAGGGACTAGGTACATCTCCTTCTAAAACTCCCCTTTCTTTTCTTAAACGGGGATCAGGAACAGGTATTGAAGCCAGTAAAGCCTGGGTATAAGGATGTAATGGGTTTTCAAATAACTGACTATAGGTAGCCAGTTCCACTATTCGTCCTAAATACATCACCGCTATCCTGTCACTAATATGTTTAACTACACTTAAATCATGGGAAATAAAAATATAGGTAAAGTCAAATTTTTCCTGCAATTCTTCCAAAAGATTAATAATTTGTGCTTGAATAGAGACATCTAAAGCAGAAACAGGTTCATCACAAACTATAAGTTTAGGTTTAACAGCCAGAGCCCTGGCAATTCCTATCCTCTGTCGTTGTCCGCCGCTGAATTCATGGGGATATCTGCTGACAAAACTTTTATTTAAACCTACAACTTCCAATAATTCCAACACTTTCTTTCTTCTTTCTTCTGGTGTCCCTATCTGGTGGATAACAAGAGGTTCGGCAATTATTTCTCCTACTGTTCTCCGAGGATTTAAAGAAGCATAGGGATCCTGAAAAATCATTTGTACTTCCTGCCTGATTTTTCTCATTTTTTCAAAGTTCAAGCTAGTTAAATCCCGGTCTTGGAAGATTATTTTTCCGCCTGTGGGTTTAAGGAGCTGGAGAATTAACCTGCCGGTTGTAGATTTGCCACAGCCACTTTCCCCTACTAGGCCAAAGGTTTCTCCCTTCAATACATTAAAGGAAATACCATCCACAGCCTTGATAGTCCCTACCCTTTTGTTAAAAATAATACCTTTTTTAACAGGAAAGTATTTTTTTAAATCTTTGACTTTTAAAATTGTCTCTGCCAACTATTCCACCCCCCGGTCAGGGTTTACAATCTTACCTGCGTAATGACAAGCTACTTTATGGCCACCATTAAATAAGTCTAATACTGGTTCCTCTTGCAAACATCTTTCTGCAGCATAAGGACAGCGTTCTTGAAAACTACATCCTTCTTTTAAGCTGCCCAGATCTGGAGGATTTCCCTTAATAGGGGTCAATTTCACTTTTTCCTTTCGGTCTAATTTAGGCTGGGAAGTTAATAAACCCCAGGTATAAGGGTGCAAAGGTTTTTCAAATAAAGTATACACATCGGCATATTCAACACATTTTCCGGCATACATAACGGCAACATAATCACAAGTTTCAGCTACAACCCCTAGGTCATGGGTAATCAGAATTATAGAAGTAGCAAAATCGTGCTGGAGTTTTTTCATTAATTTTAAAATTTGGGCCTGTACAGTTACGTCCAAAGCTGTTGTTGGTTCATCGGCAATCAATAGTTTCGGGTTACAGGCTAAAGCCATGGCAATCATTACTCTCTGCCTCATACCACCGCTGAACTCATGGGGATACTGCTTTACCCTTTCTTCCGGTTCGGGAATTCCTACTAATTCCAGCATATGAATGGCCTTTTGCCAAGCTTTTTTTCTCTCCAATTTCTGATGTAGTTTAATTACTTCCATGATCTGATTGCCTACAGAAAAAGAAGGATTTAAAGCGGTCATAGGGTCCTGAAAAATCATGGATATTTCGTTACCCCTGATTTGCCGCATTTCCCTTTCGGAAAGTTTAAGCAAATCCTTACCGTCAAACCAAATTTCACCAGCCACTATTTTTCCGGGAGGATTAGGGATGAGACGTAAAATGGACATAGAAGTAACACTTTTACCTGAACCAGATTCTCCAACAATACCTAAAGTCTCACCTTTATTGACTATTAAATCCACCCCGTCAACGGCCTTTACCGGTGTGGTATTTGTAAAAAAATATGTCCGTAATCCTTTTATTCTTAAGATTTCATTATCCACATTCAAACCTCCTGGTTCCTGCTATTTTTCGCCTAGAGTCTGAAATCTTTTCAAAGAACCATACAGTTTTTTAATTTCTGCAAATTCTTCTTGATCATAAAAAGAACAAAGCCCTGCCCCAAATGCTTTAGCTACTTCTATGCTGAATCTGGTGGCCTGCTCAATATCCACCAAATGGCTGGCCCCTGTTGCACAACCGGGTACTACCGCCCCTGATGTGATAGCTACCCCTACAACCGGTGCATCAGTAGCAACAGCCGGCTGTAAGATACTATTGATATGATACAAACCATTACCATAAGGGGTTATATCCTGAATACTTAAAGGAAATACATGAGCCAGCCCGCCGGTAACGATTTCTAGAATATTAATTAGATCATTACTGACCTTTAAGATATAGCCTTCTTTAACAGTTGGCGATATGGATATTCCTTTATGGTTAATAATCCTATTACCTTTAGTAGTATCGATGGAAATAATAGCATCCATCTCCTGTTCTACTTCATACTCATTCATAGTTTTTATATCAACAGGCGAACCCATAAATGGCACCGGGAAGTGGGGCTGGGTTGGTGCATCGGGACAAATATGGGTTGTAATAATTATATCACCAGGCAACTTATCTCCCAATACCGCCATTTGTCCAAGCTTCAGAGCAGCAGCTAAAGCTGCAACACAACCATCTCCATCGGAAACAAATCCAATGGCTTCTGGTCTGGCTCCAATACCGCCCAGACGTCCTACAATACCCATGGTCGGAGCATTGCCACCACAACTTTTCCCGTGAGTACCCGATAGAAAAATTCTGATAAAATCAGTTTTACCCTTTTCACCTTTTACCCTTTGAAAGGAAACATTTTCTATTTTATGTGACTTGAAATATGAAACTACTTTTTCACCATTAATACCGGGATCATCTAATAACTCATATATTTCCATCACCTGTTTTAAGCCCATTATTATTCCTCCTTGGTCTTTCTGAATTCCTCTTTAGCTTCTTTTAATAAGTCAGGATTGACAAGTAAATCCAAAACTGTCATGGCTAAAGCTTTGGTAGCAGTAATCAATCCTTGATAACCGGCAGGTCCTTTACAACTTTGGGCAAATTCTAAAGTATGAGTAACAAGATCTTTACCAATACCAATGTAGGATTGAAAACCGGGTACTACTTGAGTTACATTACCCATATCTGTAGAACCCAAGCCTTGTTCAATTGTTCTTTCCCCAACAAACTCGCCTAATTGTAAATAATTTTCTCTCAGTAAAGAAGTAAGCACTTTATTATTCATTATTTCATCATAGTCTAAACCCTCGGTTTTTATTTCCAGCCCAGCACCTGTAGCCAGGGCAGCCGCTTTCGCACATTGACAAACTTTTTCCACAACTGGTTCCAGCTCTTTTCTTTTTAAGGCACGGACACTAAATTTAGCTTCGGCCAGTTCGGTAACAATATTGGTAGCTACACCACCTTTAGTTATAATGCCGTGAATCCTCACATCATCTTTTAAGTGCCCCCGCAAAGCATTAATATTATTAAAAGTTAAAATGGCAGCATCTAAAGCGTTTATACCTTTCTCAGGAAATGCTGCGGCATGGGCTGCTTTACCATGATAGGTAAATACTAAATTGGTATTAGCCAGGGAAATGTCATCCACCATAGTCTGATCAGCAGGATGGATAATCATGGCACAATCCACATCAGTAAAGCACCCCTTTTCAACCATAATAACCTTACCCCCACCCCCCTCTTCTGCCGGGGTTCCCAATACTACCAGAGTACCTGGCAATGGGGATAAAACTTTACTGATAGCAATAGCTGCTCCTACACTAATGGTAGCTATCAGGTTATGACCACAAGCGTGCCCTATTTCCGGCAAGGCATCATATTCCGCTAAGAGAGCTACAACCGGTCCACCGGGCTCGCCCCGATATTCAGCTTTAAAAGCCGTAGGAAGCCCGGCAATACCCTTTTCTATGGTAAAACCATTTTCTTTGAGTTTTTCCGTCAAGATTTCCACTGCTTTATATTCTTCAAAGGCCAGCTCAGGATTATCAAAAATGTAATCACTTATATTTTTTAATTCTTCTTGATTAGCATCAATAAATTCCAGTACTTTACTTTTTAAATCCAAATTTATTCCTCCTTATAGACTACTGCTTTAACCTAGGGTCTAAGGCATCACGCAAACCGTCCCCAAATAAATTAAATCCGAGAACAGTAAATAAAATGGCTAAACCAGAAAAGGTAGAGATGTGTGGTGCAACCCCCAGAAATTCCTGTCCGGCTTTCAGAATACTTCCCCAAGATGGATCAGGAGGTTTGATACCCAAACCTAAAAAACTCAAAGCAGCTTCCGATAAAATAGCACCGGCAATACCCATAGTGGCATATACGATTAACGGAGCCATACAATTGGGTAAGATATGCCAGAACAATAAACGTTTATTTTTAGCTCCCAGGGCCCTGGCCGCCTCAACATAATCCTGTTCCTTAACTACGAGGGTCTCCCCTCTAACTATCCTAGCAAACCCGGGAACATTGATAATACTTACTGCAATAATAATGTTATGGAGTCCTGCACCTAAAGCAGTCATCAGGGCAATAGCAAGTAAGACATAAGGAAAAGCAAATAATCCATCCATTACCCGCATAATAAAACTATCTATTTTGCCACCATAAAAACCTGCTATTAGCCCCAGAAGGGTTCCGATAGTTCCACCTATACCAATAGAAACCACACCCACAATTAGAGAAACCCGGGAACCATAGAGAATTCTGGTTAACAGGTCCCGGCCAAATTCATCAGTTCCCAGGGGATGTCCTTGGCTACCTGGTGGTAAGAGGGATGCTTCCAGGTGCATCTCATTGGGGTCATAGGGAGTAATTAATGGAGCAAAAATAGCCAGAATTACGTTTATTATAACAATCACCATTCCAACCATGGCCAGTTTATTTTTCTTTAACCTTTTTAAGACTTTATTCTTTTTGTGCTCCACTTTTACTTCCCTCCTTTGTTATCATAATTTATCCGGGGATTTACCCAAACGTAAAGGATATCAACAATAAGGTTAACCATAACAAAAATGAATGCTAAAAACATAACTCCGCCCTGGACCATCATAAAATCTCTTTTTTCAATGGCATCAACAATTAACCTGCCCATTCCCGGCCAGGCAAAGATGGTTTCTGTTAGAACAGCTCCACTTAACATCATGGATATTTGCATCCCCATTACTGTCAAAAGGGGGACCATGGAATTTTTCAGAGCATGTTTACCAATAACTATCCACTCCTGCAGCCCTTTAGCTCTGGCTGTTCTGATATAATCCTGACGGATAACCTCCAGCATGCTGGACCTGGTAATTCTGGCAAAATTGGCCATGGGAATAGTGGACAGAGCTATACTGGGTAAAACCAGATGGCTGATTATATCTCCTAGACCATTTTCCAGGCTGCCCATGCCAATGGCGGGAAAAAGTTGTAACTTGATGGAAAAAACCAGGACCAGCATTAATCCCAACCAGTATACAGGCATAGATACCCCAACTAGAGCCAGAGTCATACTGAAATAATCAAAAAATGAATACTGTTTAACTGCGGAAATTATTCCCACTGGTACTGCCACTATAGTTGCTATCAAAAGGGCGGCAAAAGCCAAAAGTACCGTATTGGGAAAAGCATTAAGAATTAAATTTATTACCGGCTGATGATAGGCAATAGATATCCCCAAATCACCCTTTATTAACTGCAAGAGAAACCGGCCATACTGTACTAATAAAGGGTCTTCCAACCCTAATTTTTGTCTTAAAGCTTCGACAGCCTCATTGGTAGCCTGGGGTCCCAGCATGACAGCAGCAGGATCACCGGGAATTACTCTGGTAATTATAAACACTACTACTGAAACACATAATAAAACAGGTATTAAACCTAATATTCTTTTTACAATATATTTAAGCAACCCTATTCCCCCCTTGCATCTAAAAGTAATTAACAGCTAGTGATTGGTGACTAGCAAAAAAGTATGTAGCCTAAAGGCTACATACTTTTCCTTTTTTATTGTTTAACCCATACGTTTCTTTCTTGAGTAACAATTCTCACCTGGTCATCGGGACAAATATTATAATCTTGAACCCGATTTCTGATACCATTGATATTTTCTTTATGCCAGCCCTCTACCCTGGGAACTTGAGCCATAGCTTTTTCCATAACTTGTTTATAAAGTGCTTTACGTTTATCCTGATCAATGGTACTGGCTTTAGCTTCATCAATCAATGCGGAAACTTCTTCATCTAAAAAGCCTTGGCCATTTCCTAAACGACCAATTTGAGCTTTGTGAAAGAACTGGAACAAGAAGAAATCAGGATCAGGGAACCAGGTCCAGGCTAAGAGATAAATAGGTGCTTCCCCTTTGGAAACCTTATCACTATAAGAGCCCCATTCCAGTTTTTCAATATCAGCCTGGATACCAACTTCAGCCAATTGAGTCTGCATAATTTGTGCCCATTTAACCCTGTAAGGTTTATTGGGAGTCACAATAGTAGTTTTAAAACCATTTTCATAACCGGCTTCTTTCAAAAGCTCTTTAGCTTTTTCCACATTACGTTCTTTGATGGCTAATTCTTCTAATGCAGGGTCATAACCCCAGGATTTTTTGGGTAGTGGTAAATAGGCCCTGGTAGCTCCACCAAATTGAAAAATATTTTTTACTGCAGCATCTACATCAAGGGCATAAGCTATTGCCTTCCTAACTCTGATGTCAGCAGTTGGTCCTTTTTGCATGTTCATGGCAGCAAAATAAACATTCATGCCGGGCATAGTTTGTATTGTAATATTTTTGTCTGCTTTCAATTTTTGTCTATCAGGTCCGGCTACATCTGTAGCGATGTCAATGTCACCACTTAAGAGGGCATTGGACATCATGGCTTGATCAGGTATAAACTTAAATACCAGTTTTTCTAAATGGGGTTTAGTTACCCAGTATTTTTCATTTCGCACCAGGGTAACATTATCATCTTTAGCCCAGCTGTCAAAAACAAAGGGCCCTGTTCCCACTGGATGTTGGCCAAACTCATCTCCCCAGCCTTCAACCTCTTCTTTAGGAACAATACCATTACCCGGGTCTGTGAGTCTGGCTAGAAATGCAGCATTGGGCTGCTTGAGTATTAATTTAACGGTTTCCTCATCAACAACTACCGCTTCTTTTAAGTCACTAAGACGTCCCATAGCTGATTGGGTTGCTGATCTTTCCAAGCTGTACTTTACGTCTTCGGCTGTTAATTTACGACCTTTTACATATTTACCATCATGGAAATAGACATTATCTCTAAGGGTAAAGGTATACTCCAACAAGTTATCAGATACTTTCCAGTCAGTAGCCAGTGAACCGACTATTTTTTGCTGGTCATCTGTCCAGGCTACTAAAGTATCATAAATTGAGTTCATAATATTGGATTCATAGGTACCGGTATATTTTACCGGGTCTAAAGTTTTAGGAACCTGGCTCAGTCCCACTACCAATTGCCCTCCATCTTGAGGTCCGGTAGTATCAGGTTTTTCTTTGTTATCATTTTCAGGCTTATTTGTGCCCTGACAGCCGACCACTAATAGGGTCATGATTATTGTAAAAATAAGTAGAAAAGTCACTTTTGTCTTACGTTTCATTCTATATCCCCCTCGCTGTTATATAATAGTATAGTATTTATTAATTATACCCATAGTCTGTTTTGTTATCTACGTACATGACTCACCAACAAGAAGACATTTGTTTGTGCATGGTGTACAAACTGTATGCAGTATTACAAATTTAATAATCTGCTTATCTTTAAGGCCATGATTAAACATATTTTTGTTTCCGCTTCATCAATATCCAGGCCCAAAATCTCTTTAATTCTTTTTAACCTATAGTTTAAAGTATTGCGGTGAATATATAGCTTTTCCGCAGTTAGCATAATATTGCTATTAGAATTATAATAATGCTCAAGGGTATTAACCAGATCAGTTCCGTTTTTTTGGTCGTACAACACTAATGGTTCAATAAATTCCCGATAAAACTCTGTTAAGCTTTCAGTATCTTTATGGGAAAATAATAGCCTGTAAACTCCCATATCTTCATAATTATAAATTTTACCTCTTCCCCAGGCCGCTCTACCAATCCATAAAGCCTGATTGGCTTCTTTATAGCTATCTTTAAATTTTTGAATCTCTTTAACCGGTCTCCCAATACCAATTGATAAGCAAATATGAGAAAAATGGTTGGCAATAAGTTTTTTAATTTCACCGGCCACACGATGGGCATAATCTCTCTTTGATTCCTGGAAAGGTTTGTTTATAATTTCCAAAAATACAATAAAACTATCGCTGCGCTGAGCAATTATAGGACTTAACATATTTCTCAACATCACTTTTTTAATTAAATTATAAATACTGGTTTTTATTTCCTGTACTTCACTCTCTGTTTTTATTTGCATTAAACTTTCCTTAAAATTATCAATATTTATGGAAAGGATGATAAACTCCTTGGTTATATTCCAGCCAAAATCCCGAGCCCTTTTCACCAGGGTAAATTCATCATCCTGCTTGTCCGATAGTAACTCATCTATAAAGTCCCGCTGTAATCTTATTTCCGTTTCAAAGATTGCTTTTTCTTTCATTATTTCCAGAGCTGCTACCGTTGCACTTCTTTCTACAGCCACCATAACAAATTCATCAACATTATCCTCTTCAACTAAAACTACCAGCATCCCATACATCTTGCTACCGGCTAAAATAGGAACTAATATTTGATTACCGGCAGAACTTCCCAGAAAAGCAAAAGTTTTTTCTTTAAAAAGAGTCCCTGGCTTTTTTCTATTTCTGACTCCCTTTAATAATTGATATTTTTTTTTATCTTCTGTCTCAGCAGCCTGGGCCAGTAAGTCTCCATGTTGATTTTCAATGAAAACTGGTCTGTTAATTACTTCGGCTAATGTACTGGCAACTGCCGGAAGCCCTCCTCCTACCAAAACCATTTTGTTTAAACGCTGGTGCAATTCATCACCCAGGCGCAAAATATTGGCCTGTTTATGTAGTATATTACTTAACACACTATTAATAATATCTGTATAAGCCACATCTAAAGGAAGACAAATTATAGGAAAATCCAGATTATTGGCAACATTAATTACTTGATCAGGAATTGCATCTATAAAACGGCCCAACTTAACGGCTAGGACGCTAGCACCACCTTCAGCCAACATTTTCACTAGTTCCCTTAACTTGTCTTCATTGTTTTGAATAGCGAAAGCGGTAGTTAGTAATAAAGTGTCTTTTCTGACCCACTTGCCAACATCAGGGACTTCTATAACATCAACAAATAAAACTTCTCTATGCAGCCCATTATGACCGGCAATAACCTTAGCATTTTTAAATATATCTAACTGGAGAATTTCCCGAACAGTAATACCCATAACTTCCTCCCTCAAGGTTAAATGTATTATGTATTATTTAATTATACATTAAATATTCATTAGTGACCGTAAAAAAGAGTATGTCTAGACAAATAAAGAGCCAAGAGTTGAAGGATCTTGACCCTTTTATGCAACATAAAAATTTATTATTAAAAACAATCACCTTTACTGCCATACCTTTTTCAACGGTAGTTATCAATTCACCCATAACCATAGTTAAACCACCATTGCCAACTAAAGCAATTACCTGCCTTCCGGGATATTCCAGTTTTGCAGCCAGAGCCGCGGGTAAACCAAAACCCATACTGCGCCAGGAACCGGAAATAAATACATACTGGCGTTGACCGCGGAAAATTTTATCAAACCAAAGAACATGATCTCCTATATCCAAAGTAATAACTGCTTCCTTGTTAATTACCTTCTCTATCCCATAAACCAATCTTTGGAAGGTATGGAACCTTACTGTAAAGAATTACGTCTATATAAGGGTATGAACTTTATAATAGTTAGGAGTTGTTTTAATGGAAAGAATTGGCCTTGGTTTTAAGATTTTAAAAGAGAATTTATGGTTATGGTTTGTGGCTCTTGGCTTAAACTTTTTAATATATATTATTGAGGTAATGACTAATACTTTACCTCTGGTGCCCCCTGGTTTTTACCTCAAATTTGCCATGCCCAACAATATTCCGGAAATGTCCAGTATTCTCCAACAGCCCCATACCCAGGGAATACATTTTAATTTTTCTTTTGCCATAGCAGTTATGAGTCTTTATACAAACCTGGTAGATGAACCGACAAATTTAAAGTCTACCCTCCATGAAGATAGCTTATAAGCGAAATATATAGTATATTAAAAATTACCTTATTTTTGTAATGGAATAGCAAAGATAAGATGTATTAAAATATTGAAGAGATTTTTTTAGTACTACTATCTTTCAACTAACAGGAGGGTTAGCAAAAATGACAAAAAAGTACTTAAAAAACTGCATAATTTTATTAATAGTTTTATCATTCCTAATTATTCCATCTATTGCTGTAGGTGAAGAAAAAATAAGCTTCATGTACCTCCACGGGGGGACAACCCAGGACTACATAGAGCAGTTCCAACTTGCTAAAGGTTCTGTAAATATAGTCAGTCCCAACTATTTTGAACTTGATGCTACTGGCAATTTAGTCATAAAAGTTGATAACACATTAACAAATTATTTTCACCAGCAAAAAGTTAAAGTGATTCCCTATTTAAGCAACCACTGGGACCGGGCCAGTGCCCAGTTAGCTTTACAAAATTTCGAAAAATTAGCTAATGATTTGGCGGTAGCCGCCGATATCTATAATCTAGATGGCATAAATATCGACCTGGAAAATTTAACTTATGAAGATCGTCACCTGCTGACCCGGTTTGCTGCCACACTCAGAAATAAGTTAAAGTCCCAGGGTCGTACTGTATCTATTGCTGTTGGTGCTGTGGACAGGCCCCTTACTTCCGGTTGGAAATCTGCCTATGATTTAAGTAATTTAAGCCAGGCAGTAGATTATATCATTGTTATGGCTTATGACCAGCACTGGAGAAACAGTGGCCCCGGTCCCATAGCGGCCCTGGATTGGGTTAAATCCCAATTAGATTATATGACTACCCAAATTCCTAAAGATAAACTAGTTCTAGGAGTACCCTTTTACGGCAGAGTTTGGACAAATAACCAAAATGGCGATGGAATCTGGTACACCGATATTATTAAAGCAGTTCAGGAAAATAATGCAGAATTACAATGGCATGATGAATACCAAGTACCTTTTACCAAATATATAAAAGCTGATGGTAATACAAAAGAAATTTGGTTTGAAAATGCCAGAAGTATTAGGGAGAAAATCAGACTGGTAAGTACTTATGGATTAAAAGGAGCAGCCGCCTGGCGCTTAGGTCAGGAGGACCCAAGTATCTGGAAGGACTATACTATCTGGTTAAATGGACATTATTTCCGGGACACTATTGGCCATTGGGCCGAAAGTGATATCTTATATCTTTCTAGCCGCAGTATTGTTAGTGGTAAAGACATGTACCATTATGCCCCTGATGTAGGGATTACCCGGGCTGAGGCCGTAGCCCTCCTTTCCCGGGTTTTCAATTGGAAATTAGGTCCAGATAATCCCTTTGTCGATGTTCCCGACAGCTACTGGGCTAAAGAACCTATATTAAAAGCCTACAACCATTCCATTATCAGAGGAATTGCACCTGGTAAATTTGGGCCCGAAGAAAAATTAACCAGAGCCCAACTGGCAGTAATACTGCAAAGGGCCTTTCTCTTAGAAGGAACAGGGGAAATTAAGTATAACTTCCTGGATGTGCCTCAAGGTCACTGGGCCGCCAGGGAAATATACATACTGAAAAACCTGGGGTTCATAGCAGGACGCAGTACAAATCAGTTCGCACCTGATAGTAATGTAACCAGAGCAGAACTGGCGGCAATGGTAGCCAGAATAATAAGATAAGGGCTCAAATTTGAGTACTACTAATTATTCGATTTTAGTTAGTTTTCTGGTATTAATTTATAATTTATGTAAAAATCTCCTTGTGAATGAACTTGATGGCTTTAAGAATTCATCAAAACTCAATCATTATGCATTTGTACCGAGTCAAACAGTTGGTAATTCCGGTCTTTAGCCATCAAGTTCTTTATAATTAAACTGGCCAATCCCTTCCCAATTTGTTTTTATTATTTTTTGAATTTTTCAAGGACTGAACTGACTTGACATGATTATTACCTTAAGCTCCAAGCCGCAATTAACTTACTCAATACAGGAGGTACTTCTAATCCTTCATTATTATCATGATAAGATATGACTAGATTTAGAGTATCGCCTCTTAATCCTGTCCGTAATGACTCCAGGGCCAATACTTCGTTGGAAGGAATATTCCCTAAATTCACTTCTACACCGAACCTGGTGATAAATTCCAATTGTTGGTTTTTTAAAGGGGCTTCCCAGATAATGTTATCTATACTGGAAAATTTATTGATAAACTGTTCCAGTTTATCCTCCATAACCTTTCCATCTTTGTCATATAGACCAATACCTTTCCCACTTTCCCTACCTTCCATAATTACTTTCCACGCTCCCCACTCCAAGTCTTTTTGTGCCTGTTCTAAAAGATTCATTATGGAAACCCTGACTTTACCATCCTTTTTGCCAACTTCTGTTAATACTTTAAAACCACGATCTAATGCCAACTCTATAATATATTTTCTTTCTTTTTCAGATAAATTTATGGTACCATCAGAAACCTCAACCAATGTAAAGCCTAACTGTTTGGCTCTATCAAAGAATGCTTTAATTTTACCTTGCCAAAAGGCTACTTCTAAAAATGTTCCACCAGGAAAAATATCAACATGGTACTGGTGGGCAATGTTGATTTTTTCCTGCAATAATTTCTGGGAATAAAAAGCTGAAGTCCCAAACCCCAATTTCAATAAATCTATGTATTCCCCTGATGTTTCTAATAAATCTTTGGTTTCCTGAATACCTAATCCCTTATCAATTATCATGGTAAGCCCCGATTCCCTCGGTTTTCCCCGGCGTGGTCCTAAGGGTAAAGAAATAATATCATTCCATGCACCTGTGTGTACCAAAATATCACCCTCATTTCCTCGTAATTTCTTTCACAGAATATGTTTTACCTGAAAAAAAGGTGAATATTTTTTTTGCTAAGAGTTGCTAGCCAATGAGCAACAGTTTATATAAGTTTATATTTTAGCTAATTTTAGGGTTATACTATTTCACAGATAACTAATTATTATAATTTTATAAGAAGGTGGGAACCTGAGTGGATTCTGCAGTATTTACAGCATTTGTTGTAGCCAAAGAGATAAATTTAAATATTATAGCCCAACACTTTGGTATGAACAAAAAATATCGCTGGGAAGAGCCTCTTGTTCTCAAAGAAAAGAATCTAGCGGGGATAATCAATGATTGGTCCCATAAATTTGTTTATATTTTCTATTTTGGTAGCCTGGTTTTTATTAATTTTGCCCATCATGAAACGATGGACGTTATAAAATACCTGCAAAAATTGGAAAAGAACATCAATTCAACTTCTCTTCTCACCTTTCGGGATGACTTTAAATTAATTATTAAACAGGGAGTAGAACCATCGGTTAATTTTTTTAATATGGTTGCTGAAAGCTTTAAAGATTATCACCTGGAAATAATTTCTATTATTTTAGCCAAATCGGTAGCTTTAGAAAAGATAGAAAATGATATTGATAAACTTTTTGATGATATTGAGAATATAGTAGATCTATTGGATAAAGGTCGTTTTAATATTTCCGACCGCCGCCTGGCCAAAACCTCAGCCATGATTCTACGCTATAAATTTAACAGTATTTCTTATATCATGCTCCTAGATAAACCTGATATTACCTGGGTTAAAGTGGAAGCCGGTAATCTCTATACCGAATTGAGCCAGCTTTTTGAACTTGAAGAACGTTATGAAGTTATTCATCAGAAATCAGAAACCCTTATGGACATTACCCAGGCTTTTACCGGATTAACCCATGCCACCCGCGGTACCCGGCTAGAATGGATGATAATTATTTTAATTGCCCTGGAAATAGTGCTTTCCCTGCTAGAAAAAATCATATAAAAAGGGTAAAGTCTTCATATCAGTACGCTAATAGCAGTTGTTTATCTATGGTTTTATAGATTTATTATATTTTTTAAAAATTTAAAAGGTATTTTGGTAATTTTTGTCGTAATTAGTATATTAAAAAAGAAAAAGGCAAACCACTCGAAAGGGTGGGACGCAAAACCATGGATCTAAGGTCAAAGGCTATGATCGCCAGGTTGCCTGTATAGTATTTATTTTTTTATGGCAACTTGGTTAAAGTTGCTTTTCATTTTCTAACTCAATGAGGTGTTTCCCATGAGCCAAAGAATTGAAAAATATTTAAATGAACTTTTGGAGTACTATAATAATTTAAAAAGAATTAATTTACCAAATATTCAAAATAGGCCGGCAGAAGAACTGTTGAAAATATTACAATTACAGGAAAATCTTATTCCTGATAAGGATAATCATCAATATTTAAAAATACTGGACGAACAAGATGATTTAATTTGCACTTTTTTACCTGATACTACATTAACTTTTGTTAATGTAGCTTATTGTAAATATTTTGGTTTGGACAGAGATTCTCTTATAGGTACAAAGTTTCTTAAATTAATTCCTGAAGAAGAACACGAATATGTAAAAAGAAATATTGCTTCTATCACTAAAG
Source organism: Clostridia bacterium (assembly GCA_030154225.1). GTDB lineage: Bacteria > Bacillota > Peptococcia > Peptococcales > BICA1-8 > JASKKI01. Next base: position 22,597 of record JASKKI010000036.1, read on the forward strand.
AAAATCCTATAAAAATATATGAACACAAGGTTATTAAACCCAATGGTGGAATTTTCTGGCAGCAGTGGACAGATAAAGGAATATTTGATAGCGATGGTAATATAATCGCTTATCACTCAACGGGTCATGACATTACTAAATTAAAGCAGATAGAAGAATCCCTTGTCCAAAGTAGAAATGAAATGTACCGAAAACTTAAAAACATAGAAGAACAGCACCATATTATTATGGAAACTATTCCCTCTCCAATTTTTATATTCGATGAGAACAGATTCCTGTATGTTAATCGAGCAACAGAGACCTGGAGTTTGTATAACGAAAAAGAACTATTAAGTATGCACTTATTTGATTTAATCCTACCTGAACATCAAATTGTTCTAAAAAAAGAAATTAACAAAATGAGTTCTGACAAGGCTGCAAATTTTGAATTAAAATACTTAACAAAAACTAATAAATTAGGCTGGATTCTTTTAACTTTAAACACTATTAATCTAGAAGATAATTTCAAAGCCTGGATTGGAATAGTAAATGAGATAACCTTCCGGAAAAAAGCAACGGAAAAAATTAAACGAAGTTATTTTAAAATGAGAGAAACCCTTAATCAAACAGTTGCAGCTTTAGCATCAACGGTAGAATTAAGAGACAATTATACTGCCGGTCATCAAAAACAGGTATCTAATCTGGCTACAACAATCGCACGAGAATTAGGATTGTCCAAATATAAAATCGATGGTATCCGGGTAGCTTCTTTACTGCACGATATAGGTAAAATATCCATACCTTTAGATATTCTAAGCAAAACTAAAGAATTAAA
>JASKKI010000121.1 GCA_030154225.1 Clostridia bacterium
GAAAGCCATTCCATTGAAAATACCGGTGATGTTGATTTAGAATTTATTGCTTTAATTTTATATGTTTAAATATAGGTGATCTAAAATTATAGGACTAATTGTTAATACTAATAATCAATAGTTAAGCCTAAATTTTGTTAAGTGAATCCACCTGCTTTAAAAAACAGGTGGTTTTTTTATAATAAGTTTTCTATACTACTGAAAAACTAAGATATATCTTTTTAGGGAATTTAAATATTTTATGAGTATTTAAAAGCAGCCTATATGGTTGGGATTAAGAGAATAGCTGATGTAATGAAAATTAAAGGATGGGTTAAATAAAGACTAAAAAAGGTTTACAATAAAAGCGTAACAACAAGATTTATAGTTGTTACGCTTTAGTTGGTATACATATAAGAGGGGGCACTTTAAATGAAAAAACATGTCTATATTGTTTATACCGGTGGGACCATTGGAATGACCCGGACTGAAAATGGTTATGTCCCAACCCCATGTTATTTGGAACAACAGATACAAAAAATTTCGGAGTTAAAAAGTGATTTGATGCCTGATTATGATATCCATGAATATGATCCATTACTTGATTCTGCCAATATGACGCCAGACAAATGGGTTTCTATTGCTAAGGATATCGCAAATAATTATCATAAATATGATGGATTTGTCGTTTTACATGGTACTGATACCATGGCTTATACAGCTTCTGCCTTATCTTTTATGTTAAAAGGTCTAGACAAACCTGTAATTATTACCGGTTCACAGATTCCTATCTGTGAAATACGTAATGATGCTCGAGGTAATTTAATTACAGCAATAATGATTGCCGGTAATTACAAAATTCCGGAAGTATGTTTATATTTTGGTGACAAATTGTTTAGAGGAAATAGAACTATTAAGGTTAGTGCAGATCAATTAGATGCCTTTGACTCACCTAATTATCCACCCTTGGGAACTGTTGGGGTGGATATAAAGATAAACTGGGACCGTATTTTACCGAAAAAAAATAGAAGTATTCAGGTATGTGAATTTAGTCGGCATTCCATAGGTACTTTACGACTTTTCCCAGGCATCTCAGCAGAAGTAGTGGAAAATTTCCTGCAATCACCACTGCAAGGGCTGGTTCTGGAAACATACGGAGTTGGTAACATACCTGATCAGGATCGAAAATTGGTTAATATTCTAAGAAAAGCTAGTGAGCGTGGTATTGTCATTGTAGCCTGCAGTCAGTGTTTAAGGGGTACAGTAGATTTGGGAGCATATGCAGCAGGATCAGTTTTACAGAAATCGGGAGTAATTAGTGGTTATGATATGACAACAGAAGCAGCTTTAACAAAGATGTTTTATCTCTTTAGCCAGGGTCTACCAGTAGATGATGTGCGGAAAATGATGCAGGAGAATATATGTGGTGAAATAACTATACCGTAGAAAGTATAAAATTACTTACAACAAGAATAAAATCTTTCTACAAAAGATAAAAGGTTAATTATGTTTAAATTAATAACGGAAACTCTATTTTAAGATAATTTCAAAGGATATAATTTCCTATCCAACCTCTAAAATGGTGGACCCAATAGGATTTGAACCTATGACCATTCGGTTATGAGCCGAGTGCTCTACCAACTGAGCTATGGGTCCAAATATGGCTGGGGTGGCAGGACTCGAACCTACGCATGCGGGAGTCAAAGTCCCGTGCCTTACCAACTTGGCTACACCCCAATAATTGGAGCGGGTGAAGGGAATCGAACCCTCGCGACTGGCTTGGAAGGCCAGGGCTCTACCACTGAGCTACACCCGCACATGTGTTGACAGAAATAAATTATAACATGGATAATTAAAAATTGCAAGGGTTTCTGTTATTTTTGAAATAGTTTTTATATATAATATCCTCTTTTATATTAACATCATATATTATAGTAAGCTAGTAAGCTATAAAAGAGGAGTGATAGTGTGATAAAAATATATGATTTTAAAGTAAATAAACTTACAAAGGATTTATATAAATCTGATTTAGGATTTTTAAATCTAAGTGGAAGAAAGTCTTTTTATACCCAGAGATTTTACGGTCAGGAAATTGTTGTAGCTGTAGTTGATACAGGAGTAAGTAATCATCCCGAATTAAGGGGCAGATTACTTAATGGAAAATCCTTTGTTAAATACACTAGCAGAACATTTGATGATCACGGCCATGGTACCCATGTTGCAGGGACTATTGCTGGAAAAAATGTTGGGATTGCTCCTAGAGCAAATATTTTACCAATAAAAGTATTAGATAATGAAGGAAATGGAACTCTGGAAGATTTGGTTGCCGGTCTAGAATGGATAAATGAGTATAATGCTACAAATAAAACTAAGGTTTCAATTGTAAATATGAGCCTTTCTGTAGATGGTGAAATTACCGAAGAAGAAAAAACTAGTTTCCATAATGCAATTAAGACTCTAGTAGATAATAATGTAGCAGTAATAGTAAGTGCCGGTAATACCGGAAAAGAAGAGGTAAGATATCCTGCAGCTTATGAGGAAGTTATTAGTGTAGGTGCTGTTGATATAACACAGGAAAGAGCCATGTTTTCTACTATGGGTGACCATATTGATGTTTGTCAAATAGGTGTGGATGTAATCAGTGCCTGGTATAAAGGTGGTTATGCTGTAATGAGTGGTACTTCTATGTCTACACCTATTGTCAGTGGTATTGGCGCACTTCTAGCTAGTAAATATAAAGCAACATTTAATGAGGACATAACAGAAGATTATCTTTGGAAATCCTTAAAAATTAATACTAAAGATTTAGGAATAAAGGGAGTAGATAGAGAATATGGTACTGGTTTTTGTACACTACAACCTTTAGAATTGAAGATGATAATAGAAAATAATAGTCGTTACCTGAAGGTAAATGGTGAAAAATACAGATTAGAAAAAGCGATAAGTATTGTAGACGGGAGCTTTTGGTTACCCGGAGAATTTATAGGAGATATTACAGGAGCTTATATGCAATATACAGAAGAAGAAAAAATACTTAAATATAGCTATTAAGATTAAGACTCATCAAATTTAGAATATAAAATTGTATAATTAAAATTGTATAATAGTAGGAAACAAAGGACCGGGAGTATATGTCCCGGTCTTTACATTATAAGAATATTAGGTAAAATAAATTTATATATAAAAAAGTCAATTTGTTTATTATCTTTCAATACGTGGTTATAATATAAAGCAAATCTTATTCTCTTAAATAGAGTGTTTAAGTAAGGAGGCAATGGCAAGAATGACATCGAACACTGAAGAGGGTAATAAAAAGAAACTTGAAGAGGAGAAAAGGGAGATGAATAATAATTCTAGTCCTGCAAATTTTATTGAAAACATTATAATTGAGGACCTAAAATCAAATATGAATGATGGTAAGGTACATACCCGTTTTCCACCTGAACCTAACGGTTATTTGCATATTGGACATGCCAAATCCATCTGTCTTAATTTCGGTATTGCTCAAGAATTTAAAGGACTTTGTAATTTAAGATTTGATGATACCAATCCTAGTAAGGAAGAAGTAGAATATGTAGAATCAATTAAAGAAGATGTTAGATGGTTAGGTTTTGACTGGGATGACCGGATGTTTTATGCTTCTGATTATTTTGAGAAGCTTTACCAGTATGCATTACAGTTAATTAAAGCTGGGAAAGCGTATGTGGATGATTTGAGTGCGGAGGAAATTAGAGAGTACAGAGGCACACTTACAGAACCAGGGAAAAATAGCCCTTATCGTGATCGTTCAATTGAAGAAAACTTGGATTTATTTAAGCGGATGCGTAGTGGGGAATTTCCCGATGGATCTCGGGTACTTAGAGCAAAAATTGATATGGCCTCACCAAATATGAATTTGCGTGATCCAGTTTTATACCGTATTATGAGAGCAACCCACCATAGAACAGGTGATAAATGGTGTATTTACCCCATGTATGATTATGCCCATCCTATCTCCGATGCCTTGGAAGGAATCACCCATTCTATTTGTACTCTGGAATTCGAAGACCATCGTCCTTTATATAACTGGATAATTGATTCTTTGATTGATGAAGTGACAGATTTTAAATCTAGGCCACAACAAATAGAGTTTGCCCGGCTTAATTTAACTAATACTGTTATGAGTAAACGCAAACTTAGGGAATTGGTTGAAGAGGGTTATGTTGAGGGATGGGATGATCCACGGATGCCAACCATCTCAGGTCTGCGCAGAAGAGGATATACTCCAGAGGCTATCAGGGACTTCTGTGAGAGAATAGGGGTAGCCAAAAGTAATAGTATTGTAGATATAGCTTTATTGGAGCACTGTATCAGGGAGGATTTAAATGCCAAAGCTCCCCGTGTTATGGCTGTACTAAGGCCGTTAAAAGTCGTTATTGAAAATTATCCTGAAGACCAGGTGGAAGAACTAGAAGCGGAGAATAATCCAGAAAATTCTAGTATGGGTTCAAGAAAGATACCTTTTTGTCGTGAAATTTATATTGAACAAGAAGATTTTATGGAAAATCCACCTAAAAAGTTTTTTCGCTTAACACCTGGTAAAGAAGTACGTTTAAAACATGCTTATATAATCAAATGTGAACGAGTTATTAAAGATGAGAATACCGGAGAAATAATTGAACTTCGTTGTACTTATGATCCCCAAACTAAGAGCGGTGAGGATACTAGTGGTAAGAAAGTAAAAGGTACATTACATTGGGTTTCTGCTCATCATGCACTAAAAGCAGAAGTACGTTTATATGATCATCTTTTCATCGAAGAAAGCTCAGAAGGTGAATCGGAAACTAAGATGGTTTTAAATCCTAATTCCCTGGAGAAGCTTACTTCTTTTGTTGAACCTAGCCTGAAGAATGCATCTATTGGAAATAGTTATCAGTTTTTAAGGAATGGATATTTTTGTGTAGACCCGGATTCGACAGATAATAAACTTGTTTTTAACAGGATTGTAGGTTTACGAGATACCTGGGCTAAAATTAAAAAAGGATAAAAAGAAAATCCATTAACTTTACTACAGAGTTAATGGATTTTTTGATTAGAAAATAATATTTTACTTATCTTATGTAATTAAATTAAAAGAAGTAAAATACTTTGAAATCAATTTAATAATTTTATTTTTTTCAACTTAATGACTACAACAAACAAGTTTATTATTACATATTATATAGTGTAGATAACTGAAAATATTTAAGGAGGTTGTTTATTAAAATGCATCAATACCCTATGTATATGCAATATCCTTACATGATGTATCCTTATATGCAATATCCGCTATATACTCAATACCCACAGTACCCACAATATCCTATGCCAATGATGAGTCCTCAATATTTGCTCAATAAGTTGAATCCTGTGATTTATTACGGATTGGGAGAAGCAGAAGTAACTAGTGTACAACATGCTTTAACTGAGGTCGCCTTAATTAGTTATTTAATGGGAATGGGTTATGATTTCCACTCGGCCCGTGCTTTAGTAGAACAATGGGAAATAAATGAAGTATTTCCCAAGAGTAAGGGATAGCAAAATAGACCGACAAAAAGTCGGTCTTTCTTAACTTTAAAGAAAATATAACTATTAGGCAAAACTTCGATCTTAATTTTTTATTTCCTTTAACAAGGTAGCACTGTAGCTACTGCAG
>JASKKI010000122.1 GCA_030154225.1 Clostridia bacterium
ATACCTTATTGGAAGGAAAGTTCTTACGAAATTTACCCAAATATCAATAATCATGAAATATATGAGAAATATTTCGGTGTGTATAAAAAAATATATCCATATACAAAAGAAATTTTACATGATTTGACTGATATATCAATAAATTAAGTTTTAAGGTAAGTTTTATAATAAATAAAAATGGAGTTATTTGCAAGAACTTATAGCAGGTGTTTTCTGATGCCTGCCTTCCGTTTTCTTAAGTTCCTTGTCAAGATTTGATTTTCAAGTCTTGAGTATTTATTAATGTTAGAAATCTAAAAGTACAAAAATACAGCTAGTAGTTGTTATTGCAACGTAATAAGCTAACGATGTGTAAACTCTTATTACTGGAAAGAGTTAATGCCATCATTATTAATCTATGCTGATTTATTTTGATAAAACCTAAGTATTGTTGAGGAGGGTACTTAATGAGTCAAGAATTAAATTTAAATGAAAACCAAGCAAGAGAAGAAATTGTTAAATGGGCTAAGGAGATATATGAAAGAGGGCTTGTAAATGGTTCGGGCGGGAATATTTCAATACGCATTAGTGAAGATATAATACTTACTACTCCTAGTGGTTGGTCGTTAGGACATTTATCTCCCGAAAGCATTAGCAAAGTAAATATGAATGGAGAAGCTTTAGAAGGGCCAAAACCTACAAAAGAGTTACCAATGCATCTTGCGGTATATAAGGTAAGGGCGGATGTGAGAGCAATTGTTCATACCCATTCGATTTATGCTGTTACTTATGCAAGTACGGTGAAAGCAGGTAGTTTTATGCCTCTTTATACTCCGAGTATAATTGCAAAAGTAGGAATGGTCAAAATACTTCCATTTTGCTTGCCGGGCTCTCAAGAGTTAGGGAGTGTAGTTGCTGAGAGAATAAAAGAACATGAGGCAGTTCTTTTAGAGAACCATGGTGTTATGACGGTTGGGAAGAATTTGGAAACAGCAGTGATAGCGGCATTTGAAGTAGAGGATAATGCCAAAGTTTATTTTCTCTCAGAAGGTAAAGCGCGTCCAATACCTGAGTCGCTATTCTCTATTGTTAGAGGGAAATATAAGTAATTTGAATTAAAAGTGATATAAAGAAAGGAGTTGAGATCAAAATGACAGGTAAAAAAATGCGTGCACTTGTTTTTTATGGGCCAAAGAATTTTAAAGTGGAGGAAATGCCGATTCCTCAAATTTCAAAGGATGAAATACTAGTTAAAGTTAAATATGCAGGTGTATGTGGAACAGACAATAGAATTTATCAAGGAACCAAAAAAATTAATCCACCAAGAATTACGGGACATGAATTTGTAGGTGAGATTGTCGAAGTTGGTAAAAACATAAAAGAATTCAGTGTAGAAGAGAGAGTTACTGTTTATCCTATGATTTCTTGTGGGATGTGCTATGCTTGTAAGGCTGGTAGAAAGAATATTTGCACGAATCGTATTACAATTGGTTATGAAATTGATGGAGGATTTGCTCAATATATCAAAATTCCGTCAATTGCAATTAAATCAGGTAATGTAATAAAAGTTCCAGAAAATTTGAGGGATGAGGTAGTTGCTATAAGTGAGCCAATTGCAGCTGCTTATCATGGGATTAAGCGTTGTGAAATTAAAGAAGGTCAAACAGTTATTATTGTTGGTGCTGGGCCAATTGGCTTGTTTCATACTCAACTTGCTAGTTTGAATAAACCATCTCGTGTAATTGTAATAGAACCTATTGAAGAAAAAAGAAGTTTAGCTTTAAGAATGGGCGCTACCGATACAATTGATCCTATAAACGAAAATGTTTTAGAAAGAGTTCTTGAGATAACTAATAGGGAAGGAGCAGATGTAGTAATTATAGATGTAGGAATTCCAAAAGTTATCGAAGATTCTTTGGCTTATGTAAAAAAGGGTGGGACATTTCTTGTTTTTGCAGGTTGTCCTGAAGGTTCTCGGATTAATATTGATCCGAACGTTATCCACTATCGGGAAATTAACTTTACTGGTTCATCGGCATCTACTCCTGAAATCCACAGAGAAGTATTGGAATTACTATCAGCTGGAAAATTAAATGTAGAGAATCTTATCTCTGAAATTTTGCCATTAGATAAGTGGCAACAGGCTTTTGAAATGAAAAATAATTATATTGGAATTAAAGTTTTAATTGATCCGTGGATGGAATAAAGTGAAAGCATTGTGACTGCAGAGTTAACAAAAGAAGAAATTAAACATCTTTCTCAATATCTTTAACGAGGCATTATTCAATTGATAATACATATGTGAATTTTACTCAGTTTTTTAACATTTTTTTATACTAATTTGAGTCTATTAAAACATGCTATTGAAGGGAAATGGAAAGGAAGTATGTAAAGTTCAGGAGAATTACTAAAATGGTTCCGGGGAGCAAATCATGGATTAGAGAGTAATGTTCCAGATTATAGTCACCATGATGACCTAGTTAAAAAAGTATTAATTAGGTTCAAATAGATTAATCTTAATACCATATCCACCAAACAGTAGCTTATATCGAAAGTACGATACAATTTTTAGAAAGCTTTATGAAATAAATCGAAATTTATTTGAAGAGTTAGTTTCGGAAGGTGAAATCTAGTGAATAAAGTGCTACTTGGAATAGATATAGGAACAACAGGATTAAAGACGACTTGCTATTTAGAAAATGGGACCTTGGTTGATAAGGCATATCGTGAATATCAACTTTCATTTCCACAAGAAGGGTTTGTTGAAATTAATCCAGAAATATGGTGGAAAAGTCTGTGTGAATGTATTAGAGAGATTAAATCTAGAGGCAAAGTCCATGTGGAGGATATTATAGGGATAGGGATTACATGTACGAATTCTCTAATTCTGTTAGATGAAAATACAGAACCCCTTCTTCCAGCAATTATGCAGTTTGATCAAAGGGCAGCGACGCAAGCAGAATCAATCAAAAAAGAAGCTGGAGAAAAATGGTTTTTTGACAAGACAGGGAATAGGGTTTCAGCTGGTGCATTCTGGGGTCCAACTCTTAAGTGGATATCAGAAAATAACCTTTATATTTTTAGGAGGGTGAGATATCTTCTTAATCCCACTAGTTTTTTAATCTTGAAGCTTACGGGTGTTTATTGCATTGATCATAGCAGAGCATCAACTACGATGTTATATAATATTCATCAAAAAAATTGGGACGCTGAACTTTGTAATTTTTTTAAGTTACCGATTGATCTTTTACCTCCTATTTATAAATCAAATCAAATAGTAGGGTATGTAAGTGATACTGCTGAACTAGAAACGGGCTTAAAAAGAGGTACACCTGTAGTTGCTGGAGGAATGGATACAGTTGGAGCTTTAATTGGTCTTGGTGTTAATAGTGGCAATGGTGCATTAATTATGGGGAGTGTAGGAAGGTTTTGCATGGAATCCGATAATTTAGATATTCGATTTATGAATGCTGTAAATTTTGATGGTATACATACTTTAGTAATAAGTCCTGTAAATAGCGTTGGCGTTTCATATAAGTGGATAAAAAATATTTTGTTTAAAGATGAGCCAGAGAAGAAAGATATTTTTAAAATAATGGATAACATGGCAGAAACAATTAAACCGGGAGCAGAAGGATTAATCTATTTACCTTATTTAAGTGGTGAAAGGTCTCCAATTTGGGATCCATACGCAAAGGGAAGCTTTATTGGATTAAGAATCAATCATACAAGAGAACATCTTATCCGTGCAGTGTTAGAAGGTGTAGGTTTTGCGTTAGCTGACAATTTTGAAATTCTAAAAAATGAATTAAAAATTAATCCTCATTTTTTAGTAGCGAGCGGAGGAGGAGCAAAGAGTAGAGTTTGGATGCAAATAATAAGTGATATGTTAGAAAAGGATATTTACATTCCAGTGGAACATGAAACTGAAACTGTGGGTGCTGCAATTCTAGCTGGACTAGGTACAGGAGTATTTTCAGACTTGCTTTCAGTTCAAAAGAAATGGATTCAAATAACTAAAATAGTTACTCCTCAAAAAGAAACAACTGCAAAGTATCAGGAAATGTTGCTGATTTTTAGAGAGATTTATTTAAAGAATAAAGAACTCTTCAAAAAATTACATCAATTTTGAGCTTGATTAGAGAGTGTACTGGCCCCTATTTATTTGGACTTAAACGACTAAAATTCCTCGGCTCGCATTGTTTCGTAAAATTTCTTTGTAAAACTTGCTTGGCGGAATGTAGCCTAGTGATTGATAGGGCCTTATTCAGTTGTACTCTTTCATAAACTCATCAAGCTTTTTAAAAAATAGGCCATATCCAATAAATTCATGTTGTTCATGTAATATACCATAGGATTCACAAAATTTTTCGAATTTTTTGACTTAAATTGTGGTCCATTGTCGGTCCGTATCGTAAGATTTCCTTGAATGCCTCTGCTACTCATTGATTTTAAAATTGTCTTTATAACATCTTGGCTTGTTTATGAAAAACCCGCTTTATACCCTACTATCTCAAGAGTATATGTATCTATAATACCTAACACAAAAATTATTTTTTGAAACAATGTTACATATGTGATATCCATTTGCCAATGATTATTCGGCTCATTCACTGCAACTTTTTTGAAAGCTATCAAGGATTGCTCTGACCCATAATGCCTCTCTACAGGCAATAGAAGGTCCATCTCTTTACATAATCTATAAACCTTCTTTTTGTTAATTTTTATGCCAAATAAACTTTTTAAAAGAACAGTTAATTTTTTATAGCCATAGCGAGGGTATTCTTCAGCTAAATCAAAAAGTATGGTTTTTATAGCTTCGTCAGATACAATTTCACCATCTATGGTTCGTGAAAAGCCAGGTACCCATCGCCCTCTATTTGAAATACTATCTATTTCCATGGTTTTATAGAAAAATGTACTTTTTGGAATCCCTGCAATTTCAAGAAGAAAATCTAGATTTATATTCTTGGCTCTAAAAGCTTCAATTATTTCAATCTTGTCACTTAACGTTGGCTCGTTTTTTTTAATAATTCTTTAAGATATGCTATTTCAAGGTCTTTATCCACTATTATAGAACGAAGCATAACATTTTCTTTCCTAAGTTTCGCTAGTTCATCTTCTGGATGTTCTCTACTATTTAAAAGTTGTCTTCTCCAATAGTCGAGAGTAGCTTTTGATATACCATATTTTCTACACACAGCAATCTTAGTAGTAGAAGAACTTTCTGCTTCTGCTAAAATAGCAAGTTTTTCTTCAATGGTAAAGTTTTTATGTGATGCCATTGCTTTACCCCCCTTCAAGAGAAATTTTATCATGTTATGCGTTTTAGTCCAATTCTCTTGAGGAGCCAGCAAGATGGTTTAACAGGAATAAAGGAAGCAATACAAGCAGCTTTCCCAAATTTAGAAATACAAAGATGTATAATACATCAATTAAGAAATTGCTTTAAATATGTTTCGTATAAACATCTTAAAGAGTTTAGTAAAGATTTTAAACCAGTGTACCAAGCCGCTAATGAAGAAATAGCAAGGGATGAATTTGAGAAATTAAAAAACAAATGGCAGAATCTATATCCTTATGCCATAAAGAGTTGGGAGAATAACTGGGAT
>JASKKI010000123.1 GCA_030154225.1 Clostridia bacterium
GCGAAACCTGCACTATTTTACCAAACGGGGGTAGTTTTTTCTACTCATAGCTAAAGCTCTTTGGAACCACCTGCATAGCAGGTGGTTTTCGTTATACAACAAAAACCCCACAGTAATTGAACTGTGGGGTTTTTGTTTATGATTTTAAAAGTGGAATTGTCGAAGATGCTTTAGGCATAACATATATCCGAGGATTTTCTGGTAAATTATCTATGCTCATATCAAGTGCCTGTTGTAAAGTATTAGCTTTTTCAACTTGCATAATTTGAGCTGTAGGTAGGTCTATTCCATCAGCTACTAATATTACTTTAGCTTTCAGTAAAGAAGTGCCCCATAGATAAGCTTTATGAGCACCTACTCTGAATTCTTGTTTAGAAAAATTATCCATAATTTCCTGGGGTGTTTTACTTAGTTTCATAGTATTTGTAAAACGTTCTTCCCCTACCCCTTCTGAACATTCGGCAGCTAAAATTATTGTACCTCCTTCTTTTACTGCTATGGCAGCATGGAGGAGAGCTTTTTGAGCTTGATATAGGTTTACATCTTTAGGGAATCCACCACTAGCTGCGATAACCAGATCAGCTGGTTCTTTTAGTTCTACCTGGAGAGCTTTACGGGCAGCTTCAACCCCTACCTTATGGGCCTTAATAAAATGACCTGCTACAGCTTTCACCACTTCTTTTTTACTATTCAAAACTACATTAACTATAAAATCAATACCAACTTTTTCACCGATTTCATCTATATCCTCACGAACCGGGTTACCTTCAAGATTACCTAAAGTTGCTTTAGGATGGGTCAGCATAGCATGGTTAGCCTGGACAAGTTTTTCTCCACCCAACCCAATTACTACACCTTTTGCTCCGCCACTTAATCCTGCAAACTGATGGGGGTCAATTACCCCTAAAACAATTTTAGCATCTGCTTCAACATAATGTTTATTAAGCACCATTGGAGTGTTACGGGAGGACCTACCTAGATAAGTTAAATTTTCTTCATCCCAAGCATCATGAGAAATAACTTTGATTTCTTTAACTAATTCTTCACCAATCAATTCAACAAATTCTTCTTCAGGAGAAACACGGTGTAAACCTGTACCTATCAATAAAGTAATTTGTTGTTTTTTAATACCTATTGCTTCCAACTCAGCTAGTAATGGAGGTAAAATTAATCTATTGGGTACAGGTCGTGTTAGATCACTGGTAACTATAACAACATTTTTAGCACCTTTAAGATCAGCAAGAGATGCACCAATAGGATTCTTAATAGCTCTAATAATTTCTTCACTGTTTGAATGTAAAACAGGTTCTTCGGATATAGATACAGTCTCATACTCAAAAGGAATTTGGGCTTTTACATATTTTTTTCCATAAGGGAGTTTTACTTCATACACTAAAACAACACCTTCTTAATTTATTAAAATAGTATTCCAGGGGGTGTAGGCACTTTTAAGAAAAGCTTAAAAGAAGCATAAACCAGACCTACTACTACTATACCTAAGATTCCCAATCTTGCCAAGGCTTTAACACCCTCACTTTTATCCCCTAAGATCCAGGTTACAATAACCAAAAAGAAAAAACTGCTGACATAAAATCCAATAGTTTTAACCGCAAAGAAGTAAACAATTGTGGATAGTAAAGTTGTTAATACCCTGCCATATTTAGTTCCCTCAAAAGGTTTACCTTGAATTAACGCTTTTGGAAAGAAAATTGATTGAACAAGTAGAGCAACAGCCAAAAAGGCAGTTATTGCAATAACAGTTTTAGGATAAATATGAGCCGGTGGTCTAATTCCAGCTGCATCAATCCAAAAGAAAAAACAGAGGGCTAATATTAAAATTGATAATATATAATTGAATTTTCTCATAGTCATAACTTTATCCCTCCTTATACATTTTGCTCTAATTTATCTTTGCGAGATTTCTTCATCCGCACATAAATTGGTGATACTATTGATAAGATACACATAAATATCAAGAAAGCACTGATGGGTCTGGTAACAAAAGTACTTAGCAATGAACCTTGTGCTTTAGACATTAATAATGATAAGGTAAAACCTTCTTCAGCAATTGTACCTAAAATCAAGCCTAAAACAATTGGTCCAGGTTGAATACCAACCTTTAAGCCCAAATAACCTAATACACCACATACCATCATGATAACAACATCAACCAAACTGTTTCTAATAGCATAACTTCCAATAAATGATAAGACAATTACTATGGTAGTTATATAATGGGATGGTACGTTGAGTACCTGGGCAAAAATCCTCATTCCTAAATATCCAACAAAAAGCATTAAAAGGTTAGCTACAACTAAACCAATTATAAAAGTATAAGCAACTTCACCAGTTTCTATAAATAATTTTGCTCCCGGACGCATACCGTGAATTAATAATCCTCCTAATAACACAGCTGCTACCGGACTTCCGGGAATTCCTAGAGATAATAATGGTATAAGGGATGAACTAACAGTAGCATTATTAGAAGATTCACTGGCGGCAACTCCTTCGATTGCTCCCGTACCATAAATATCAGGATTTTTTGACCAGCGTTTTGCTTCATTATAAGCAACAAAGGATGCAACGTTTCCGCCAGCACCAGGTAAAATACCAACAAAAGTACCAATTAATGATGATCTTAGAATTATATTTTTACAATCTTTTAAAAGTTTGCTAAAAACTTTTCCGATAACTCCTGGAATAGGAGAATATTCAGCAATATATTTTTGATCTTCGTCTACCAAAGATAAAACCTGGGCAAAAGAGAAAAATCCGATCATAGCAGGGATTAATGTTACCCCTTCAATTAAAGGTCTAAATCCAAAAGTAAAGCGGGTGTGACCGGTAACAGGGTCAATACCTATAGTAGCAAGTAATAAACCTAAAGCTCCACCCAAAAGACCTTTGACCATGTTACCTTCAGAAAGAGAACTAATAATGGTCAAACCAAAAATGGCCAGCCAGAAGTATTCCGGAGACCCGAATTTAAGTGAGACTAAAGCAAGTGGCTGTGCTGCAAACATAAGGAATATAGTACCAATTATTCCTCCAATAACAGAACTAACCAGAGCGGTAAATAAAGCCTCATCTGCTCTCCCCTGTTTGGTCAAAGGGTATCCATCAAAAGTAGTGCATACAGCAGAAGGCGTCCCTGGTGTATTAATTAAAATAGCTGAGTTAGCTCCTCCATAAATTGCTCCACAATACATGGCACCTAACATTAAGAGGCCAGACGCGGGGTCCATACCAAAGGTTAACGGTACTAAAAGGGCAACCCCCATAGTAGCTGTTAAACCAGGTAAAGTACCAATTGCAATTCCCCCGGCAAGGGCCAAACTCATAATTAGTAAGTTCAAAGGATGCAAGGCATTTTGCAGACCGGTTAAAAAATCAGCAAGCATTTTGACCCTCCTTAGTTTTAAAAACCGGGAGGGACTCCCTCCCGGATGAGCTTTTATAAATTAATTTCTATTTTATTTTTTTTCAAGTAAACCAAACTTTTCTAAAAGTTTTTTGGCAGTTTCAGTTTCTTTTTTAAGTTCTTCGTAAACTTGTTCTCCATCTTTCCATTCTGCTGGTTGTCCGATTTTTTCCATGTCTTTTAAATATTCAGGGTTATTGGCAATCTTCTTAAATCCTTCTCTTAAACGAGCTAATTTTTCCGGATCAATATCCTTTGGAGCAGCAAATAATCTGGTAATACCGGAAGTCATATCAATACCTTGCTCTTTAAATGTTGGCCAGTCTGGAGCTAAAGGATGTCTTTCTTCTGTAGTAATACCTAAAATTTTATATTTTTCCACATCACGCATAACGTCATTTAAGTTACCCATAATAGCGTTAACGTGCCCACCTTGTAAAGCTACGATTTGGTCAGCAGAACCTTTATAGGGAATTAAAGTAAATTCTGTACCGGTAAGATCCATTAATTTTAAAGAAGCAATATGGTGTCCTGTGAAAGTACCCACATTACCTAAAGTTATTTGACCAGGATTAGCTTTCGCATCATCTATTAATTCCTGTAAAGTATTATATTTGCTATCTTTCATTACAGCGATTACTTGTGGATCATTAACCATTTGACCAATATAAGCGAAACTATCAATAGTAAACTCAGTTTCCCGAGCTAATGGTTGTAAAACTATATGGGGAACGTTTAAGCCACCGATAGTATATCCATCAGCGTTGGACTTTGCTAATTCTGTAAAACCAACTTCCCCACCTGCACCAGTTTTATAAGTGATAATAGGATTAACACCAAACTCATCTTTAAAATATTTTTCAACTATACGGGCTTGCACATCACTGGAACCCCCAGCGGAAAAGGCAATAATCATTGTAATGTCTTTATTTGGATATTTAGCTTCCGTTTTCCCATCATCGTTCTTAGGTTCTTCAGATTTCTGGCAACCGGTTAATCCTAAAGTTAAAATAAAGCTTACTAACATTAAAATAACAATAAACTTTTTCTTCATATACATCCTCCTAATTTAGATTATTTTAAATCTATTTAGTTTTCTATTACAGTACCTCAAACATAATATATTATTCCTGATAGTTGGGTATTGGGAATATATCTTTTTCTACATTCTTTAAATGGGTAAGCATTGCTTTTCCAGCCTTTTCCGGGTTTTTTTCTTTAATTGCCTTAATTATTTGCAAGTGTTCTTCCAATGACATATAAGGGCGCTTAGGTATAGATAAAGCCTGTGATCTTGCTTCATTTAATAAGTCAATCAAATTTTGCATGATTCTTAATAATACTGCATTACCACTTGTTTCTGCTAGGCAAGTATGAAATTTCATATCATGTTCAGCTAATAAAGCAAAATTAATTTTTTTGCTTTCTGTGAGTTCGGAGATAGTTTTAGTTACAATGTTTTCTAGATTATTTATTTGTTCTAAATTACCTCTTTCTGCTACCCAGATAGCCGCTTGAGTTTCCAAAACTTTTCTGATTTCAAAAAAATCTTTAAGAGTATCATTTTCAACAAATATTTTAGAAGAGAATTTTTGAATTATATCATCTGGTTCATTTTCAGCAATAAATACTCCTTTACCATGCTTTATATCTACTAAGCCTTCTGCTGAAAGCAGTTTTAATGCTTCCCTTAAAGAAGTCCTACTAATACCCAACATTTGCGCTAAAATTCTTTCTGCCGGTAATTTGTCACCTGGTTTTAGCTTTCCTTCCACAATTGATGATTTTAGACGTTTAACTACTTTTTCGTAAACACTTTCCTGTTCTTGGTATATTGGTTTGAACATATTACTCACCTGATTTTAGTTTTATAGGAGCCGGTAACCCGGCCCCCGAGGTACTGTAAAAGATTTTAGATACTTAAACCAACTCTATGAATAGCAAAGCCTGTTCTTTCTAAAAGGATTTCAGCTTTAGTAAGCTTACCATTTAAAGTAGCCACTACTTCATCATAGATTACGTCGCCGGCTTCTTCCAAGCTCATAGTTCCGGCTAGAATTCCGGAAAGATCTAAG
>JASKKI010000037.1 GCA_030154225.1 Clostridia bacterium
CGGTAAAAAATACTGCGATAATATCTTCAACCGATAGTTCATTAGTAACTATAATATTTTCCAATAAACTCCTAGCGGCCGAATAGATTAGACCTGGTTCATCCCTTTTAACATCAATAGCACCTCTAATACCTTTAATCATATTACCCTCCAAAAATACCAATTTGTATAAGTTTTACTTAGAAACTAAACATTTTTTAATTATTTCCCCATTTATTCCTTTAACTATTTCAACCTGGCCTAATTTCCGGGGTAAAACGAATACCAGTTTTTTATTTCTTACTTTCTTATCCAGTAATAAAGTATCTAAAATATTATCTATAGAAACAGGAGGTAAAGAAACTGGTAGGCCTAATTTTTCCAATAAATTTTTTAACCTGTTTAAAGTTAAATCAGAGCAAAGGTTAAGGTTTATTGCTAGTTGGGTGGCGGCAACCATACCCATAGCTACAGTCTCTCCGTGCCTATAAACCTTATATTCTGTCACTTTTTCAATGGCATGACCAATAGTGTGACCAAAATTTAGTATAGCTCGTAAACCCTGCTCCTTTTCATCCTCACTTACTATTCTAGCCTTAATTGCACAGGAATGACTAATGATTTTTTGGGCTACATTTAAATCCCGTTTTATTAGTTTTTGAATATTATTCTCTAAGAAATAAAAAAATTTTTCATCCCAAATTACTCCATATTTAACTACTTCAGCTAAACCCGCTAGCCATTCTCGTTCCGGCAAGGTTACTAGTGTATCTAAATCTGCCCAAACTAATAAGGGCTGGTGAAAAGCACCAATCATATTTTTCCCCAGAGGGTGATTTACAGCCACTTTACCACCCACACTACTATCAACCTGGGCTAGCAAAGTTGTTGGAATTTGCACAAAATCTATTCCCCTTTGATAAACAGCAGCTACGAAACCTGCTAAGTCACCAATAACTCCTCCTCCTAAGGCCACCATTACAGCATCCCGGTTAAACCTGGCTTCTAAAAGGATACTAAGTATTTCCCCAGCCATCTGCCAGTTTTTAAATTCTTCACCCTCAGGTATGATATGAACTAAAACTTCAAAATTCTCACGTTCCAGGCTTCGTTTTACTTGCTGACCATAGTAGTTATAAACCAGGTCATTACTTATTAAAATAACTTGTCGACCACTAGTTAGATTAATAAGCTGTGCACCAAAATTATTAAGGATATCCTGCCCTATATTTATATCATAAGTTCTATCAGATAAATCAACTTTGACCTTTGTTACATCTAACATCAGACACTCCCCATTTTTGCAACTGATATAGTATTTCATTAGCGGCCTCTTGTACTGTCATCTCCGAAGTATCCAGATACAAATCGGCACACTGGTAGTATGGTTCTCTTAACTTCAATAAATTTATGATAATCTTTAAAGGATTCTCCCCGGCTAGAAGGGGCCTGGAACTATCATGACCTACTCTCTCTAAAATTGTTTGGGGATTTGCTTTTAAGCATATCAATAAAGCAGATTGTTTAAGACATACTACATTGTCTTTATTTAAAACCACTCCTCCACCGGTAGAGATTACCTGATTAGTATTATTACTAACTCCTTCAACTGCCAACTTCTCTTCTAATCGAAAACGTTTTTCATCGAACTTCTCAAAAATATCAGGTATAGGCATTCCCATCTTTTCCTCAATCAGTTTATCTGTATCAACAAAACTCCATTCCAACATATCAGCAAGTTTTATGCCAACAGATGTTTTACCAGTACCCATAAAGCCTATTAAGGCTATATTTTTCATATTCACACCTGCCTTAAGTAGGTTAAATACCTTTTCCAACTTTCAGAAATTTCCCTTAAACTATCCCCAGGAAATTTTTCCAAAAAGCTCCTGGCTATTTCCCAGGAAGTAACCCCTTCAGCTACTACTGCTGCTGCAGGTACCGCACAGGTATCGGACCTTTCTACAGAAGCATAATGTTTTTCTTTACTATATAAGTCTATGCTTAGTAGGGGTTTATAAAGGGTAGGTATCGGCTTCATAG
This sequence comes from Clostridia bacterium, assembly GCA_030154225.1. Classification (GTDB taxonomy): domain Bacteria; phylum Bacillota; class Peptococcia; order Peptococcales; family BICA1-8; genus JASKKI01. Next base: position 2,023 of record JASKKI010000037.1, read on the forward strand.
CAGCCCGTAACACAATGGCCTCACCATTACTAATACCACCTTCTATACCCCCACTGTTATTTGTCAAATGGTGAAACCCTTTTTCATTAGAAAAAGCTATTTCATCATGTACCTGGGAACCAGGTAATTTTGTTGAAGCAAATCCTAGGCCTATTTCTACACCTTTAATACCCGGAATACTCATCACACTTTGAGCCAGCCTCCCATCTAAACGCCGATCCCAATGAACATGGCTGCCTAAACCAACAGGAATATTAAAGGCTATTACTTCAATTATTCCTCCCAAAGAATCCCCTTTTTCTTTAGTAAGGTCGATAAGTTTTATCATTTCCCCCATGGCTCTTTCATCAGTACAATAGAGGGGAGTATTGTAGAGAGAGGAATTCAATTTAGAATAATCTACTTTAGCTTCTACCCCACCTATACTCACCACATGACCATAGATATTAATATTGAATTGATTGAGTAAACATTTGGCTACAGCCCCTACTGCTACTTTCAAGGCTGTTTCTCTAGCACTGGCTCGCTCTAAAGTATTTCTAATATCTTTATGTCCATACTTTAGAGTTCCAGCCAGGTCAGCATGCCCTGGTCTGGGTTTCGTTACCTTTTTTTCCCATATATGAGCCCCGGGCTCAGGGCTCATTATTTCTTGCCAGTTTGGCCAGTCTTTATTTATTATCATTAAAGAAATAGGACTGCCTAAAGTTTCTCCATTGCGGACTCCCGAGAGAATTTCAACCCGGTCATGTTCTATTTCCATCCGTTTACCCCGGCCATATCCACCTTGCCTCTTTTTAAGTTGGGCATTAATAAAATCCTGGTCAATTAGTATCCCTGCCGGGAAACCTTCAATAACTGCAGTTAATGCTTTACCATGGGATTCTCCGGCAGTTAAAAAACGGAGCATAAAAATACCGCCTTTCAAGAGTTCATAGTTTATAGACAATAGTTTTTAGAGGTCATACCTTATTTAAGTATTTTTCCAGTGTTTCTCTTATATTTTCAAGGGGTGGTTCTTGCCCGGTCCAGAGTTTAAAAGATAATACTCCCTGATAGATTAACATTCCCAAACCGTTACTAACCTGACATCCTTGGGCTTTTGCTTCTTTCATTAGCCTGGTTTCTAAAGGATTATAAATTAAGTCAACCAGTAATTGACTGGGTGATAACCACTTTGTATCCAAGGGAGGTATTTCATTAATGTTAGGGTTCATCCCTAAAGGGGTTGTATTTATTATAATGTCCCCTTCGCGGATAACTCTCTCAAGCATGGGATTATTCCACCCAAAAATCTCCCCATGAACACCAATTTGCTTTTCCACTATTTCCGTAATACCCCTGGCCCTTAATAGGTTTCTATTAATTATGGTTATTTTGTGAGCACCTTTTAAGGCCAGACTTATACCTATAGCCCTAGCGGAACCTCCAGCCCCCAAAATAACGACTTTTTTACCATGGGGTTCCCAACCTTTTTCAATAGATAAGGCCTTTAAAAAGCCTTGGCCATCGGTATTATGCCCCCGAAAACCATTTTCTTTACGAACTAAAGTATTAACGGCACCTATCAATTCGGCCTCCGAACTAATTTCCGGCAAAAGTGGAATGACTTCTTCCTTATATGGGATAGTAATATTAGCCCCCATAAAACCTAATGTCCATAATGCTTCAATAGCAGCCTGTAAATGCCCTGGTTTTATCTCTAGGGGGATATATACATTATTTAATCCCAGGAATTGAAAAAAAATATTATGCATAAGAGGGGAAAGGGAATGCCCCACAGGATAACCTATTATTGCCAAAGGTTTTGTTTTGCCATTAATAAAGTTCATTTTAACCTCACCATAAAAATACAAGATCCAATTCTTGATTAAGAAAGTTTGTAATTAACGAATTTGTATTAGTTAACTTTTGCAGAGTTTTAGTAAAATTCGGGAAAGATACATCAATGATATCAGAATTTTTGATTATGGTTTCTCCCTGGGCTACCAGGCCTGCTATAGCAAGGGCCATAGCTATCCGGTGGTCATCATAACTATCACAAATAGTACCTTTTAATGTCTGGCCACCGTATATTTTCAAACCATCGGGTAATTCTTCTATTTTTGCACCTAATTTATTTAGTTCTCTGGCAATGGCTGCCAGGCGGTTACTTTCCTTGACCTTTAATTCTTCGGCATTTCTAATTTCAGTAACCCCGGAAGCACAGGAAGCTGCTACTGCTAGAATGGGTATTTCATCAATTAAACGGGGTATCATTTCTCCTCCAATCTTAATACCTTTTAAACTACTACTTTCTATTTTAATATCTCCTATTACTTCACCAGTGGTTTTTTGTTTGTTAAAAACTTTTATTTGAGCTCCCATTTCTTCCAATACATCAATAATACCTGTACGGGTTGGATTTAACCCAACATTGGTAATAGTAAGAGATCCTTCTGGAATAATTGCACCTGCTGTCAAAAAGAAAGCTGCCGAAGAAATATCACCGGGAACTTTAATCTCACCACCTACCAGTTCAGGTCTTCCTTTAACCCGTACTGTATTTGTAATATCATCTTCTTCTACTTGTGCACCAAAACTCTTTAACATTAACTCAGTATGATTACGGGATTTGATAGGTTCGGTAATCTCTGTCCAGCCTTCCGCATAAAGCCCCGCCAGCAGAATGGAAGATTTAACCTGAGCACTGGCTACAGGTGTAGTATACTTTATTTTTTTTAAATTTCCTCCTTTTATAGCTAAGGGAGCCAGATTTCCATTCTGGCGCCCAATAATTTCTGCACCCATTTCCGTTAATGGTTTGGTAATCCTGGCCATAGGTCTTTTGCGAATTGACTGATCACCAGTTAAAAAACTTGTAAAATCCTGCCCCGCTAAAATACCGGAAATTAAACGTATAGTTGTACCAGAATTACCAACATCCAGTATATCTACCGGTTCTTTTAGCCCATCTAAACCTTTACCTTCAATCTTAACCCGGGAATTATCTATGGCAATATTTATACCTAACTTTCGAAAACAATCAACGGTACTTAAACAATCCTGTCCCATCAGAAATCCAGTAACCTCTGTAGTACCAGTAGCTATTGCTCCTAACATAATTGCTCTGTGGGATATTGATTTATCCCCGGGAACAGTTAAAGTACCTTGTAACTTCTTGGTTTGTTTTATTCTTAAATCCATAATAAAATCCCCCTAGCTCCTTACTTTTGCTATAAACCCGTGATTGCGTAGTATTTCAACTGCTCTATCCCTTAGATCCGCTTTTTGAAAACCGAAACGGATGGTCCCTCCATCACCTTCCCGGACACGAAGTATCTCAATATCAATAATATTAATTTCTTCTTTACCTAGCAGGTTGGCTATTGCCCCAATGATACCTGGCTTATCAGGAACAGTAACTACTATTTCATATACTTCAGGTAAAATTCCTTTTACTTTTATCGGAATTTTACTTCTCTCATTTTTGGCTTTCATTAAAAATTCATAGATATCTTCCATGTCTTCTTGTCTTATGGCTTTTTCAATTTTGTCTAAAGCCTGCCTAAAAAAACTAAGGCTTTGCAAAACTCCCTGGCGATTTTGCAGAAAAATATCCCGCCACATTTCAGGCTGACTACCGGCAATCCTGGTTAAGTCTCTAAAACCACCTGCAGAGAGTTTAAAAATTTCTCCTTGTTCTTCTTCCAGTAGGCTAACGGCATTTACCAAAGCGGCTGCTACAACATGGGGTAAATGACTTATAGCAGCTACTTTTAAATCATGTTCATAAGGTGATAAATTAAGAACCCGAGCTCCCATACTTTCAATTAATTCCTTAAGGATTAACAAGGCATGGTCATTGGTAGTTAAAACAGGTGTTAAAATATAAACTGCATTTTCAAATAAATATGCATCTGCACCTATTATTCCTTTGGCTTCCGAACCTGCCATAGGATGACCAGGGACATAATGTATTGTAGTAGGTAATAAATCATTAACTATGCCGGTAATTTCTTCTTTAGTACTGCCAACATCAGTTACAATACAACCTGGTTTAAGATAAGGGGCTATTTCCTCTGCAATTTTAGTAATAGAAGAAACCAGGGTAGAAATGACTACTAAATCAGCATCCTTGACTCCTTGCCGTATATCTAGTGTCCCCCAATCTATACATTTAGTTTCTATTCCAATTTGTATTGTATTGGAATCAATATCCACTCCACAAATATTTATTTCCGGCCTGGTCCTTTTTAAAGCCATACCCCAGGAACCACCTATTAATCCCAACCCAATTATCGTTACTTTTTTTATTTTACTTGATACCCCAAGGCATTTGCCTCCTTTAAAGTTGAATAACACCCTAATACTTTAACAAGTTTACATTTTTCTTTTAACCTTTGGAGGACATGTTGATGTTCACCCGATAGATCTGCCAGGCAATCAATAAAAAAGAGATAGTTACCCAACTCTTTTTTAGCCGGGCGAGACTCGATTTTTGTTAAATTAATTTGTTCTCTGGCAAATTCTTCTAAAACCTCATATAACCCTCCAGGTTTATTTTTAGCTAATGCTACACACAAAGATGTTTTTTGTGGTTTGTTAAAAGAAAATTCCTTTTTACCAATTATCAAAAACCTGGTTTGGTTAATTTCATAATCACTAACATTCTCATAATAAACATCTAACCCGTATTTTTCTGCTGCCCATCTGGACCCAATTGCTGCCGATCCGCTAGCACATTTTTTAATTATTTGGGCTGCCTCGGCTGTACTATTAGTTGTTAAATAGCTAGCCTCAGGAAAGTTTTTATATAAAAACCTGCGGCATTGGGCTAGAGCCTGGGGATGAGAGTATATTGTTCGGATTATTTCTACGTCTCCTTTCCTGGTTAAAAGACAATGGTTGATGTCAAGGATTATCTCCCCTTGAATAAATAAATTAACCTCATGGACTAGCATATCCAGTGTAATATTTACCGTTCCTTCAATGGAATTTTCTACCGGTACTATGCCCAGTTTAATCTCGCCCTTTTCTACTGCCCTTATGACATGGGGAATAGAGGGAAAATCTTGCAACTTGTATAGTGAATTTTTTGCACAAAATTCTACTGCCGCCTGTTCTGAGAAAGTTCCTTGCGGGCCTAAATACCCCAATTCTATCGTTCCTAACACTTTTACTTATCCTTCAGTTCCTGTTTTGTGCAGGTTAACGGATGGTTTTAAACTTCTACCCATAATTCCTGCCATTTGTTCTAGTTCTTGCATTAGCTGCATGTATTTTTCCGGTTTAAGGGACTGGGGCCCATCTGATAAAGCTGTACTAGGGTCTGGATGTACTTCAATTATTAAACCATCTGCTCCCGCAGCAATAGCCGCTTTAGCCATAGGATTTACCAGCCTCCACTTACCGGTACCATGACTGGGATCCACAATAATGGGTAAGTGGGTAAGATGTTTAATTATAGGTACCACCGATAAATCTAAAGTATTACGGGTATAATTTTCAAAAGTTCTAATACCTCTTTCACACAAAATTACTTGTTTATTTCCACCAGCTAAAATATATTCAGCAGCCATAATCCATTCTTCAATAGTAGCAGCCAAGCCCCGTTTGAGCAGAACCGGTTTATTACTCTTAGCCACTTCTTTTAAAAGAGCAAAATTTTGCATATTTCTTGCTCCTACTTGTAAAATATCCACATAATTGGCTAGAATCTCCACGCTCCTAGTATCCATTACCTCACTGACTATTAGTATACCTGTAGCTTCCCTTGCTTCAGCCAGGTATTGTAGTCCTTTTTCCTCTAAACCCTGGAAAGAATAGGGGGAAGTACGAGGTTTGTAGGCACCACCCCTCATAATCCGTGCTCCACCCTTTTTTACAATTTCTGCTATTTCCATAATTTGTTCTCTACTCTCTACGGCACAAGGACCGGCCATAACCTGCAGGTCTTTTCCACCAATCTTAACATCCCCAATTTGAATGATCGTATCCTCGGCTTGCATTTCCCTGCTGGCCAGCTTATATGGTGTAAGAATTGGCACTACTTTTTCCACTCCTTCTAAAGCCTCCAATGCTAAATCCCCCTTTTGGGTTTTATCACCTAAAACTCCAATAATTGTTCTTTCTACTCCTTGAGAAAGATGTAAAGAGAAACCCTTGGACTCTAACAACCCAATTACATCCTCAATTTTTTCTTGTGAAACACCTTTTTCCATAACAACAATCATAACCAATACCTCCTACTTTTTGTTTCCGGTAGGAAAAAAGGGTAAAAAAAATACTCCTAATAGGAGTGTGCGTTGCGCCATCACCCTACCATTCTACCACCCTACCGTAATAATAATTTTTAAATAATAACAGAGCACCCTACCATTCTACCATTTGCTGCTCGTAGTTTTTAATATAATATACTATTTTTAACTTTCAATTGCAATACCTAATTTTTTTTATTTTAATTATCGCTCCATTAATCGTTTAATATTATGCCGAGAGCCATATACCCTTGTAAAGGAATTTAAATTTCCATGCAGAATATTTTTTAGTGGTTAATAAAAAACAAATTTGTAATAAAAACGTTTTAGTTACATAAATGATTTTGTTCTTGAAAGATAAAAGGGGTATCTAAATGAACTTTTTTAATCCTTATCTTGCTTTAGTTATAGGAGTTTTAGGTGTTTCCAGTTCTGCTATTCTAGTAAAATTTACTTCTGCCCATCCGGTTATTATTGCTGTTTATAGGATGCTTTTTACATTCTTAATGTTATTTCCCTTTACTTTAAAAAATAACCTGAAAAATTTTAAATATTTTACCAGAAAACAATACTTTTGGGCCCTTATTTCCGGAATGTTTTTATCTTTACATTTTGTTAGCTGGTTTGCGTCCTTGAAATATACCTCTGTGGCTAGTTCTACCGTTTTAGTAAATACCCAACCCATTTTTGTTATTATCTTTAGTTTTTTATTATGGAAAGAGGTCCTTCCCTTAAAAGGCTATATAGGTGTACTTGTTGCTTTATTAGGTACAGTTGTGTTAAGCTGGGGAGATCTACATTTAGGAATAGATAATTTAAAAGGTGATATTCTGGCCTTAGTTGGAGCATTTACTGTTGCCGGATATTACTTGTGCGGAAGATATTTAAGAAAAACCATGGATATTTTACCATATACCACACTAGTATATGGTTTTAGTACATTATTTTTACTCCTTATTATCAGCATAGGAAGGTATCCTTTACAAGGTTATAGTTCTCAAGATTATATAGTTTTTATCTCTTTGGCTTTTTTCTGTACCATCCTGGGCCATTCAATTTTAAACTGGGCTTTAAAATACTTACCTACCGCCTCAGTTTCTGTAAGTGTATTAGGAGAACCGGTAATTGCCTCAATCCTGGCCTTTTTTATCTTTAAGGAGGGCTTGAAACTGCAGCAAATATTTGGCGGTATCCTTATTTTAAGTGGCATTTATTATTTTGTCCGTTATCAATGGGATTAAGAAAAACTGGCTACGCCAGTTTTTAGGTTTCGCATCGCTATTGGCCATCAGCTATTGACCATTGACCACATAATTTATTCGCTAAATTTTATTCAAGAGCTAAATATTGTCCTTTGTTATAATATGTCCCTCTGGCCACTGCAACTTTTTCTCCTTCTTTATTTCTCACTTCAGCCTCGGCAACTATTATTTTTTCACCAAATTTCACAATCTTACCAACAGCAGTAAGATTATCACTTTTCATTACAGGTTTAAGAAAATTAATATTAGTTTCTATGGTTACACCATAGAAATTCATTGTTCTTATTGCCATCCCCATAGCCGTGTCGGCCAGGGAAAAAGCTACACCACCATGGGCAATATTTTGGGGATTAAGGTGGTCCTTTTGAATAGGAATTTCCAAAACTGCTTCCCCTGGACTTAATTCCACAATATAAATGTCTAACAAATTATGAAAAGGGCATTCCTCATTGAGATTCAAGATAGTACCGAATAGTCGGCAATCAAGACCGTTATTTTTAGGTTCCCTAAACAACATGATTTCACATCCTTTTAAGAGTTGTTTCCTAAAGCCCGGTTGGTGGCTCTGGCACGGTATTGCCATCGTAGGAGTATTTTACCTGGGACATCTTTTGGGGCCTAGACATCTAAAACCTAGTCCCTAAGGCGACTAGATTTTTTTCATCCAGTTACCCACTCTTTCATTAAATATAACTTTCTTAAATATGTTTAGATTGTATTGTTAATTGTTCAAAATGTGACCGTTCAAAAACAAGTATAACTAAGCTACTTTAAAGACCGAGACTGCAGTTTTTAATGGAACGACGTTAGACGCAGTTTTTCAACGGTCACCTTTAACAAACGTCCAGATACTGCCCCTTCGTAACCTCCAACAACTGTTCCAAAGTAACCGGTACAGCGGATCCGGCATTTCCTGCTGCGGCATAAACCACAGGAAATCTTTTAATAGATTTATCAATGACAATAGGAATTTTGTTCTTTACTGCAAAGGGACATACTCCACCCGGCGGAAAACCTGTCAACTCTTCAACTTCTTCAGCCCGGGCAAATCTGAATTTATCTCCGAAATAATTTTTTAGTTTTTTCGTATCTACCTTCTCATCACCACAAGTTACTACCAGGACATTGCTTTTCTTACCAACAAAAAGAAGAGTTTTTGCAATTTGAGCAGGTTCCACACCCAGAGCCTGGGCAGCTAATTCACAAGTTTCTGTAGCCCCTTCTGGAAATTCAATAACCTCTAATTTAACTTTTTGATTATTTAAAAATTCTTTTACCCTTTCAATCGGCTTCATTTTGCACCCCCAAAAAAGTCAATAACATAGACAATTAATAATTTCCAACAATAATATAGTCTCCTAGCAAAAGCAAGTTATTACCAAAAACTACCAGCCGCTAATAACTTGCTACTTTACACTAATTCTGGCAGCTCGGGCAAAAAAAGCTTTTCTTGCCGGAAACGGTAATTAGCTGTACAGTATCATTACATTGATAGCATGGTTGTCCTTCCCGATCATAGACCTTTAAATAATCATTATACTTACCTGTAAAATGATCATTTGAATTAAACAGCTTTTCCATATAGCCACCATTATTTATTGCGTCTTGTAAAGTTGAAGGTATCGCAGAAAATAGTGCAGTAACCTCGTGCAAATTCAGTTCATTAGCTTTACGATCAGGCCGGATTCCAGCCCTAAATAATATCTCATCAGAATAACAATTACCTATACCGGCGATAAATGCCTGATCAGTAAGTAAAGGTTTAAGAGCCCCTCTTCTCTGGGAAAGACTGTCACTTAACCACTCTAAAGTGAAATATTTTCCTAATGGTTCCGGGCCTAATTTGGCAAAAAGTTCATCCATTTCATTTTCCGTTAATACATATAACCAGCCCAAACGTAAATTGATAAAATATAACTTGGTTTTATCAAAAAAATGAAAAATTACCGAACCACGGGTATTGACCTTTTCACCTGGCTGGGCCAGGTATATCCTACCCCCTAACATTAAATGGGTAACCAGGTAGTACCCGTTACCTAGAGTAAATATCAAATGCTTAGCTCTGCGGCTGACAAAAATTATCAATTGATCATTAACTAAATCTTTAAAAAGTTGTGGTTCCACATTAATACTTTTTTCCCTGTTAATAGTTATATCTACAATTTTTTTATGGACAACCGTTTCCGAGAGCTGTTTTTTATATACTTCCATTTCCGGTATTTCCGGCATGTTTTTGCCACCTCCGCCCTTCTAAATGGTCCTGTTAAAAACCCGCTTATTAGAAATTATAACCATACTTCATCATAAGTCAAAACAAAAAGCAGCACCAGTTTGTGCTGCTTTATATTAATTACACCTATTATTTATTTATCTTAAGGAAACATTGGAGAGTTTGTGTATTCCATTTGCATCTCTTATTTTTCTCCAGTAAGTATATCAACAGCTACTCCACTTAATAAAGCAACTGATTTGCTAAGAGCTTCTTCATTAAAATCAAAGCGAAAATCATGGTGTCCAGCCGCTAACTCAGTACCTACAATAACATATGCAGCCATTCCACCTTTTTGCTGTACCCTTTCCATAAAATATGTTACATCTTCACTTCCTCCTAAGTTTTTAGCCGGAATATATTCCTCAAACAATTCCATCCTCTGGGCAACTAGCTTTATCCGTTCTCCCAACTCAGGATTACTGTTAGCTCCTGCTGCTCCACCTGTTTCAGCAATTTTTACTTTAACACCGTGCATATCGCCAGCTGCCTTGATAATGCGTATAGCTTCATTATACATATATTCGTTAATTGTACTGGTTGCACCCCTAGTTTCCAACTTCATTACGGCACGGGCCGGAATAACATTGCGTCCTGTACCACCTTCCAGAATTCCTACATTGATTCTGGAAGGCCCTTGGCTGTGGCGGGAAATAGCATAAAGATTAACAAGGGCGGTAGATGCTGCCAATAAAGCATTCCGTCCAGTTTCCGGTGCTCCACCGGCATGGGCTGGATGACCGGTAAAAGTAACATCAAGTTTTGTTGTTGCTAAGAACCCTCCGGCATCACAGGATATCTTGCCCAATTCATTGAAAGCAAAGCCTAAATGTAAACCAACTAGATAATCTACATCATCTACTACACCTTTAACCATCATAGCTTTAGCTCCCCTCACACCTTCTTCGGCAGGTTGGAAGATAAGCTTTATTTTTCCTGCTAACTGATCTTTGAGGGTAGTCAAAATTTCTGCTACAGCTAATCCAATAGCGGTATGTCCATCATGTCCACAAGCATGCATAGCTCCTTTATTAACAGAAGCAAAATTTTCTCTATACGGGCGGTGTTCTTCCTCTTCCGCTTCTATGGCATCATTAGCATCCATATCAAATCTAAAGGCTAAAGTAGGTCCTGGCTTTTGAAAATCCATGATTCCTACAACCCCTGTTTTACCACCTTTCATCTTTTCAACCCATTTTGGGTTAGCTCCTTGAGCTAACGCCCGCTTAACATGCCGCTCTAATTTTTCAGGTTCTGGAACACCCATCATTGCTTCCGGAGCAATTACATCATCCCCGGCTAGCACTTCATAGCCTAATTCTTGCAAAACATCTGCCACCTTTGCTGCAGTACGGAACTCCGTCCACGCTACTTCAGCATATTTATGAAAATCACGACGTCTCTCAATGGTTTTGGCCTCTATTTTTTTAACAAGGTCTTTAATTTTTCCCTCCATCCCCTACTCCTCCTTAAAAATTACCTTTCCTTTTTTATTCTCTTTAAAGTAGATATATACCTTCATGTAAACCTTTGCTTTTTACCAGCAATCAAAAAGTAAAAATGCCGTCATATGACGGCATCACTCACATTCAATTTCACAAGCAGAAACATCTATTGCAGCAATCTCGGAATGGGCAGTGTAAATATGTTCAAGAGCTTCATCAACTTTACAAACTTTACCTGTAATAGGATCAGTATAATTGGTCCATCCCCGTTGATCCTTACATTCCTGTAAAATATGGGCAAGCTGATTTAGATTTTCCAGTATTGTACTAATACGTGTTTCAATATCAAGAATAATATCTTGATCACTCATATTCTCACCCCCACTTTTAAAACCATTATATTTCATTAATAATTTAATTGTCAATAAATTTGGAATTATAAAATAATTATTCTTTCTGATTCAAAAAAAAACAATCCCAAAAGAGAAAATAAGTTGTCAGTATAGAAGAAATTACCGATTCAAAAGAAGCTTATCAAAAAGTAAATGAGGAAGATAAAAAAAAGGCTTAATTTGGCTGGATTATGCTCCTTTTAATAATACCTATACTTTAATGATGCGAAAAGCGTATTAGCCAAGTATCCAGAACTTAAGGAAATTTTGGGTAAAATCGCAGAAAAACTGGATACAAAAACCATGACTTCTTTAAACTATCAAGTTGATATTGAGGAAAAGGAACCTAGGGAAGTTGCTAAAGAATGGTTAAAATCAGAAGGGCTTATTAAATAAGAAACGGGCATACGCCCGTTTCTTATGTGGCTAGTGGCCATTTATTAGTAACAAATAAAATACAGTGTTAAACATTTGATATTAAAAATACCCGAATGCATCTTTTTCTTTAGCTTTAATTTTTATTATTTCTGTATTTTTAACAGCGTCATCTACTAAATTATCTATATCTAACTTAGCTTCTTCCTTCTCGCAAACCTCTATTTTAGGCTTGGTTTTAGGCTCCTTTGGTAAAAAAACTGTACAACAATCCTCGTAAGGTCTAATGGAAATATCATATGTTTGTATTCTTCTAGCTAGGTCCATAATTTCTTCCTTATCCATGGTAACCAGTGGTCTTATTACCGGAGTATGAATTACATGATTTATTGCATACATGCTTTCTACAGTCTGGCTGGCAACTTGTCCTAAACTTTCTCCTGTAACTAAAGCTAAAGCTTTTCTTTTTTCTGCTATTTTTTCGGCAATTCTAAACATAAACCTTCTCATTATTGTTATCCATAAGCTTTCATAGCAATTTGCACTGATAGCTTCTTGTATCTTGGTAAAAGGTACTATATGAACATTAATCTGGTCGGTATATTGCGTTAGTATCCGAGCTAAATCCAAAACCTTTTCCTTAGCTCGCTCACTGGTATATGGGTAACTGTAAAAATGAAGGGCTTCAACAATTATACCTCTTTTCATAGTAAGCCAACCGGCAACAGGACTATCAATACCACCGGAAAGAAGTAGTACTGCTTTTCCGCCAGTTCCTAAAGGAAGTCCTCCCAATCCCTGTATTTTATTAGTATAAATATAGGCTGCATCATCTCTTATTTCCACAAAAATTTCTACGTCAGGATGATGTAAATCCACCTGTAAATTTTCAGTATTTTTTAAAATATAACTTCCGATCAACTTTTGAGCTTCGGGAGAGGTTACTGGAAAACGTTTATTGGGCCTTCTAACAGTAGAGCGAAAAGTCCGGGGTTGTACTTGTAAAGAATTTAGCTCTTCTAAAGCCACTTTTTGGATAGCCTCTATTTTCAATTGAACTTTTCTGGCAGGACTAAAGGAAAAAATGCCAAAGACCTTACTTAAAGGCTCATAAAACTTTTCAGGTGCTTGACCATTTAGTTTGAGATAAATCCTACCTTTCTCAATATCAAGAAAAACCTTTTCACCATTATAGTTCTTTATTTTATCTTGTATATTCCTAACCAATTGTCTAACAAAACTCTTCTGGTTCTTTCCTTTTAGGGAAAGCTCTCCATATCTGATTAGAATATGATCATACATAACATCACCTCTTATTAATTAACTGCCCCACTATTTTAACAAGATTATTTACAAACATCTTAATATCTTCTAAAGATGTCTCATAAGTAAAGCTTACTCTTATGGAACCCAGTTTTGTTTCTTGATCAATTCCCATAGCATCAAGTACCGGACTGGTAATATTCTTTTTGGAAGAACAGGCAGACCCGGTAGAAACATAAATACCTTCTTTTTCCAAGGCATGGACTAAGACCTCACCTTTTAACCGGGGAACACTTAGATTTAAAATATATGGAGAAACCTCTCCACATTCAGGGCCATTGATAATAGCCTCCGGTAATTTATCCTTGATCATAGAAATACACTGTTTTCTCAGGTCAAGCATTTTCTTACTATTTCCGACAAATATTTCCCGGGCAATTTGACATGACTTGGCAAGGCCCACTATACCCGGTACATTTTCTGTGCCTGACCTTATTCCTGCCTCTTGACCTCCCCCGGCCAATAAAGGAACAATTTTTATACCATCTTTAACATATAATGCACCTACACCTTTGGGTCCATGAATTTTATGACCGGAAATAGTAAGCAAATCTATACCCCATTCTTTTACTTTTAAAGGAACTTTGGCAAACCCCTGAACAGCATCAACATGGAAGAAAATCTTATGGTGTTTTTTTAAGAAATCGCCAATTTTTGCAATAGGTTGAATAGATCCAACCTCATTATTGACATGCATAATAGATACAAGGATTGTATCAGGTCTTATACTTTGTAGCAAATCCTCCGGAGCTATAAACCCGTATTTATCAACACCTAAATATGTAACTTCAAAGCCCAACTCCTCCAACTGTCGGCAAGACTCCTTCACGGCAGGATGCTCTATCTGGCTAGTAATGATATGCCTGCCCCTTTTGTGGTATTGGAGAGCGACCCCTTTAACTGCCAGATTGTCCCCCTCGGTTCCCCCTGAAGTAAAAATAATTTCCTGGGGGTTAACCTGTAAACTTTGGGCAACTATTTCTCTAGATTTATTTAAAAGTTTTTCTGCTTCTACACCTTTTTTATGTAAAGATGAAGGATTGCCAAAGTGTTTTTCTAAGACATCACATATTATTTTTCTAACTTCTGGGTGGATAGAAGTAGTGGCACTATTATCTAAATATAGCATAATTACCCCCTGGTTGTCCTCATATTTAGTTAGCCGGGTTTTCTCCGATTATTTATTTCATGGACCTTTTCGCTCTATTTTTACGATTATAACCTCCAGGTTTCCTTTTCTTTTTAATAATAACAGGTTTTTCTTCTGTCAGTTTAATATCATCTTTTTTATCTTCTTCTGTTCCTTCTAACAATTTAAGGGCGGCAGAAAGGACGGTTAAAGAATCATAGTCATTTATCAGCTGTTCAGCTAGATATTTATATTCGCCATATTTTCCATCTTCAATAATAGCCACAATCTTACCTGCAGTCATTTTTTGTTTCTCTCTTTTTACATCGGCAAGGGTAGGTAATTGTTTCCGCTGCAATTTTCTTCTAATAGTTCGTTCTATATTGCGTAACTGGCCAAATTCCCTGGGTTCTACGAAAGTGATTGCCAATCCCCTTTGCCCGGCTCTCCCCGTTCTACCTATACGATGTACATAACTATCAACATCTAAAGGAATATCAAAATTGTAAACATGGGTAACACCGGTTATATCTAGCCCTCTGGCCGCTACATCGGTGGCGACCAGGATTTCAATCAGTCCAGTTCTAAATTTACCCATAACCGTATCTCTTTGACGCTGATTTAAATCACCATGTATTCCCTCGGCTAGATAACCTCTTTTTTGCAAAGCATCTGACAGCTCATCAACTCTGCGTTTGGTTCTACCAAATACCAGTGTTAATTCAGGAGTATGTACATCTAAAAGCCGGCATAATGCGTCCAGTTTTTGCCTTTCCGGCACTTCATAAAAGTGTTGTTCGATATTAGGTACGGTTAATTCTTGGGCTTTAACCTTGACAAGTACAGGATCCCTCATGAACTTGTTTGCTATATTTTCTATTTCCGAACGCATAGTTGCCGAGAACATCATTGTTTGCCGCTCTTCTGGGCACACTGCTAAAATATTTTCAATATCCTCCAAAAATCCCATATTTAACATTTCATCGGCTTCATCTAAAACAACCATTTTTAAATTGTTTAAACGTATAGTTTTTCTTTGCATATGGTCCATGAGACGTCCCGGTGTAGCAATAATAATCTGAGGTCTACCTTTTAAAGCCCTTATTTGACGATTTATATCCTGTCCTCCATAAATAGGCAGTGCTTTTAAATTTATATATTTACCTATTTTACCAACCTCTTCAGCTACTTGAATACACAATTCCCTAGTGGGTGTTAAAACAAGAACCTGAATTACTGGTTCATTATTAATAAGTTCCAAAAATGGTATAGTAAATGCTGCTGTTTTCCCAGTTCCTGTTTGGGCCTGTCCTATTATATCCCTTCCTTGCAAGGCAACAGGTATAGCTTGTTCTTGAATAGGTGTAGCCTGTTCAAATCCCATTTCTTCTATAGCAATCATAATTTTTTCGTTAATTTCTAACTCTCTAAATGTTAACATATTTCCTCCTTGTTTTTTGTATAATTTTCCATTTCCTTGGCCACTTGTTTTAAAGTAAGAATCGGCCTAATTAAAGTATTATACAGGATTATTGTTTCTAATTCTATTAATTTTTCACCTGGCAAATCAATTTTATATTAAGATAAAAGAAATCCAGGAATTCCAAAGGGCAATACATCACCTATTTTATCATGTTCTTTAAATATGTTGCCACTTTCCATTTATTCCTACCGTGGTTTCATAAAAGTAGTTTCTTATTAATATTTTCCCCAAAAAAAATAGGCGAAATTCCGCCTATTTTTTCACTACCTCATAAACCTTATTATTGGCTAGATAAATATCTACATTGTCATTTAGTTTAAAATCAGAAGGAGTTAGCTCTACTGCACCCTGGTGTAAATAAGATGTAGTCAACATCTCATATTGTTGCCAATGGGTTTGAGTGATTTGTAGATATATTCTTGTTTTGTCTTTATACATAGCCCCGACTTTACCACTTACTTTATTCATTATGTTGTAAATTTTACCACCGGCCAGATTTTCTTCAACAGCAACCCTGTCTCCTACACTAACTACACCCAAGTGGTAATAAGTTTGATTATTTTTTACTACTCTACTATCATTATTAAATTTATAGTTAAAGGTTCGTCCATCAAAAGTAGTAATACTTATTGTATTATCTACAGAACTTACCGAGGAGACACTTCCGATAACCAAAGGAGCCAATTCTACCTTTTTGAGAGTATATCCTAAATATGTTGCTTTAATTATGTCATTTACTTGAAGATCACTAACTTTGGCATTTGTCTTACCGGGTATACTTAAATCAACCTCACTATAGAAATATAGATATCTAGTATCATTATCATCATCCATAACTCGAATCCTGCTAGAACTGTTATAGATTTCAATAACCTTATAAGTAATAGTTTTTTGTACTTTTATATCAGTAACTTTACTATTCTCAACTTTTATTTCAACAATATCACCTTTGGCAATATCATCCAGGTCAGGACTGCCCATATCTTCAATATCCACATCAACATTGGAAAGTACAGAATAACTCTTAGTCTCACCGGTTTCTAAAGTTAATTCTATGACATTTGTAGTATCACTAACCCTTACTACAGTACCTAGTATTGTGTTTTTTGCAGATAAATAAGTAATTTTTTCCTCAGATAATTCCAACTCGACCTGCATATCTTTTTTAACCTCATGGAGGTAGGCATCATCATTATTTACGACAATTTCCGCAGTAGAAGCTATTTCATACGCATTAAGCTGACCGGAATTATCCCTGATAGTTAAAATTCTATTTGTATAATCTGTACTAACAACTACTCCTTTAAGACGCTCATGGAGCTTGCGGTTTGTAACAGTCAAGCTAGTAATCTTACCGTTTTCTATTTTAACTTCGATAGTGTCACCAACCATTATTTCTGAAAAACTACCAACCTGCCCACTGAAATCAATAGGTGCATTATTTTCTACATAATGGGCCTTCAATTCATTGTCTGGAGTTTGATAAGTGATTATTCTGCTATCAACACTAACCTGTTTAACTACCCCGGAAGATGATAAATCAACCTCGGGAGCCACAAGAATAATTTTATTTAATACATTGTCTGTTGTCTCTACCTTAATACTATCGCCTACTTTAATATCATCAATAGAAGCAAAGCGGTTATTAAGTATACTTACTTGTGTATCATCATTATATAAATAAGCAGCCAATCCATTTGCTTTCTTTATGGTAACCAGTTTTAAATCTTTATCAATATCATAAACCACACCTTCACCATCACTACTTACTACACCGGAAATAAGAGTAATTTTAACAGGTCTACCATTACTATCTAGGCTAATATTTAGTTCCTGGTCTTTAGCCAACTGATTGATACTTATAATGGTATTGTCACTTTCTTTAACTAACTTAGTTGTAGCAAGTAAAGCAATGGTTTCTATCTTATTTTGTTCTGTTTTTACTACCATAGTATTTTCTTCAGGATACACCTGAAGAATAGTTCCTTTTATGCTGGTTGTCTTGGGCTGAGGTGGATTTAAATCTAAATACTTCACGATATTACCATCAACAATTAGATATACGCGGTCATTAATGTTTAAATCAGTAACCCAAATCTCTCCATTGTCTCCATACAAATTTGTACTAATATTACAAATCAATGTGTATTCTATACCATCATCACTTAATACCGAAACATTGGTACCAGTAATTTCGGTTATTTTACCTATAACTACATTGGCAGCTTTCACATCCAAGTATGCTTCGCCCCTGCTTAAGAAAGCTACCATTTGAGCCCTTGTTACAGGTTGGTTAGGCTGGAAGGTATTATCGACATTTCCCTTAATAAGACCATATTTATTTGCTACTTTCACGTAATTTATGTAAGCAAAGGGAATAGCATAACTATCAGTAAAAGGTAATATTTCTTCTGAAATACTATCAATTTCATCCTCTTTACCTATCATTCTCACCAGTAGTTGAGCCACCCAGGCTCTCGTAGCCTCTTTATCCCAGACAAAATCACTACCTACTATTAATCCTGCATCTACACCCACTAAAGATGCAGCTTTAGCCCAATCAGGTACTGAAAAAGGTAAATACCTACTTTTATCAACTTCTGTTTCTTTATCTTGAAGTCCCATTGTACGTAGGGCCATGATAATTGCTTCTAGCTGAGTAACCGGTTTATCTGGTTTAAAATAACGCATCCCATTTTCTTCATAACCACTTACTACATTCCTCAGGTTCATCTTTGTTATTACCTGTTTAGCCCAGTGTGTATCAGCAACATCAGGGAAATAACCATATTTTATATTTAGACCAAAAGCTGACCCAGGTATTATAACATTAATTAAAAATACT
Source organism: Clostridia bacterium (assembly GCA_030154225.1). Taxonomy (GTDB): domain Bacteria; phylum Bacillota; class Peptococcia; order Peptococcales; family BICA1-8; genus JASKKI01. The sequence goes on from JASKKI010000037.1 coordinate 20,785, forward strand.
GTTAGTAGGACAAAAACTGAGTTTCTTATCAAGCTTTTTTTCATGTTTACCTCCACCCCTTGTAATTAATACCACTTTTTAAATTCGACACCCTTTTCGGTAATCCTCCTGATTTTACCAAACTTCTTAATCAAACACTATTTAAAATAAATGACGAACTTTGTTAGTAATAAGTTTCAGGTGATTTAATTTTGTTTTTATATTTTTTATTACAATATAATTTATTAATAAAAATTTTCTAAATAGTTTTTAAATTTACTTTTTTATGATATATTTAATACAATTATTTAACGACATATAAACGACTATGATTGGAGAGATCCCAATTGCAAATTAAGATGGCAGTCTTTGGTTCCGAAAAATTCATGCCAAGGTTTTTGGAAATGGCTAAAAAATTTCCTAACCTGAACATTACCCCCTTTATATACAAGGTACCGGAACAATGCCCATCCCTTGTAAAAAATGCAGGAGATTTTGAAATTCTTTTTTTCTCAGGAATAATTCCCTATTATTTGGCCAGAGAAGAAGCCAAAGAAAAAAACCTACCTGTAGTTTATATAAAATTTGACGACCTTAATTTTGCCCTGACTTTATTAAAATTGTTACACAAATTTGATAAGAAAATCACAGATTTAAACCTTTCCATAGATATACCCGGTGCCGACAATATCTATCGGGTTTTAAACGAGTTACAGATTGAAAAAAACAATGTCTTTATCAAAGATTATTATTACATTCTTCAGGAAAGTAAAGAAGAATTTAATACTGAAACTTTTGTAGACTACCATTATAGCGCATGGCGAGAAGGAAATATTGATATTGCCATAACTTCTATTTCCTCCGTGGAACGCAAGTTAAAAGAATTAGGTGTTAATTGTCTAGGTATCCCAATACCCGAAAAAAGCATACTAAATACTCTAGTTGAGGCATCCTCTATAGGAAAGCTGCTTTATAACCAAGGTATGCAGATAACCATTGGCTTTGCTTACTTGCATAGTCTGCAAAAATTTCAAGTAATTAATCAGCAACTAAAAAACTTTAGTGATGAAACTGATGCCTCTATTCAGTATTTAGGTAATAACCTATATGTTATTTATCTGACTAGAAACAGTTTAGAATATATTACTAATCACTATAAAGAACTTTATATTATATCGGAAATAAACAAACAAATAGGTGTTGATATTAGTTTTGGCTTTGGTTTAGGACTAACAACCAAAGAAGCGGAAAGGAATGCAAAAACTGCATTAGAATATGCCAAACAATCAGGAGGTAACTGCTGTTTTGTAGTATCCAATGAAAACAGAGTTATAGGCCCTATTAATAAAGGTGCTAGAACATATGTATTTAAAACGGACAACAAAAAGCACCTGGAGCTTTCGCAAAAAACCGGTATAGGGATAGTTAATCTTAGTAAGATTTTCGAATTTAACAAATTGAGAAAAAGTGAACCTTTTTCTGCTACCGACCTTGCTGAATACTTGAAAGTAAGCCAGAGAAGTTCAGAACGTATCATCAAAAAACTTGTTGATAATTATTACTGCCAAGTTGTAGGAACAGAATATACGTACCAAAAAGGTCGTCCCAAAGCTTTGTATGTTATCAATTTTAATAAAATCTAGTTGGCATAATTTTTGAAATTTGTCATAAAATTTATGTAAATTTCTTATCTCTATTTAACGAC
>JASKKI010000124.1 GCA_030154225.1 Clostridia bacterium
AAAAAAGCCGAGCATTTGCTCGGCCTTATATTTATTATTTTGCAACTTCTTGAGGTCTGCCTCTCTCCACTACCCTCTTACTAAAGGTTACCAGAGGATAAAGTACAACTACACCTATGGTATTGGCTACAGCGGTAGGTAGAACAACGGTAGCATAAAGAACCTCAAATGGTGCAGGAATACCTACTAATACTAGGGCTGTAAGTAAAAAAACGGCTCCACTGAACAAAGTACCTAAAGCACCAACTATAGCTGCAGTAATAGTTGAAGGAATCCGGTCAGCTAAAACCTTAACCAGGATATAAACAAAAACACTAGTCAGTATTTTATCAATCAAGTTGGGGATTTGACCTGCAGGAAAGGTAGTTGTTAAAGCACATATAATACCTGCCACACCACCTGCCAGTAAGGTGGATTTTAAATCCCTTTTTAAAAGTATAATCACAAATAACATTGCTAAAAGTAAATCAGGTTTCATCCCTGCTCCATAGCCGGGGACCAATAATCGTAAAATAAAACCAACTGCTAACAATAAACTAATTTGTGCCATTTCTCTAATATTCATCTGTCTTTTCTCCTCTCATCTTTTCTAAACTAGAACTAAACTAGACTTTCTTAAATAATTTTCCTAAACTAACTTAACTAAACTCTACTATCTTTTCTCGTTTAGTCATCACTTCCTTTGCAGTATAATTGATAGAAGTCTATCAACATACTAAAATGTACTTATTTCATAATAATATAACCATATTAATTATTTTTCAATAGAAAATTATAAAAAAGTAATTTTTTACTCTTCCATTTGTTTCATTTCCGGGAACCATAAATCAACTGCTTCACCGATTATCTTTTGAATGTCTGCCATAACCCGGCCTAAATGGTATTCCGCTTCTAAATAATCTCTTATTACAGGATGAAAATTTAGAACTTCCGAAGCTTTTTCTAATTCTTGTATTTTTTCTTTGGGTACTTCTTTACCCATCATTTGCATGGTTTGGATCTCCATCTGTTTACGTCTTAAGTCAATTAAAATATCTTCCCTTTCTTTATTTCCTTTGATCTTTGCTAGAGATTCTTGGTAACGCTTATATTCAGGAGAATTCTTAAGCCCCCTAGCCAAATTGTGTGCTAGATCATAAACATTCATTAACTTCATCCTCCTCAAAAATTTTTGTATAACTATATTTATTATATGTAAAAATATATTGCACGTTCTTAAGATTTTCAATTAATAATTATAATAAACACTTTTATAAAAATAAATATAGGTAATACTTTAAATATTTAGTATAATTATTTTTATAGTCTAAACTAAAATTTACTATAAAGTTAAAATTATGAAAGAAGGTCCTAGAATGAAATTATCACCAAATATTTTATTACTTTTAGCACCCCTTTTCTGGAGTTTAAATTTTTTAATAGGAAAAACTTTAGCAGGTGTAATTCCGGCAGGTGCTTTAACTTTTCTTCGCTGGTCAATCAGTCTTAGTATTCTTCTACCCTTTTGCTGGAAAGAGTTATTTATCAATAAGAAGCTTTTTCTTTCAAACTGGCCATTAATTCTTACCTTTGGTTTAACCGGTTATTTTTTAAATAGTGTCGGAACCTTTCTGGCAGTAAGCTACACATCAGCAATTAATGCCGCCTTTATCGCCTCGTTTAACCCGGTAGTATTTGCTTTAATAGCCTTTTTCTTTTACAGAGAAAAAGTATCATTGGTACAGATTACTGGTATTATTACTTCCTTAACCGGGGTCCTTTGGATTATTTTTAAAGGAAATCTCAATTACATTTTACATTTAAAAGTAAACCTGGGTGATGGTTTTATGCTCTTAGCCGTATTAAGCTGGGCTGTCTATTCTAATATTTTAAAAAAGAAAGGAAAAATTTTCCCCTGGACTTCCCTTTTTGCCGTTATGATTATGGGGGGTATAGTGGTAACAACTCCCTACTTGATAACCGAGACATTATATAGTGGCTGGGGTTGGATTAATGACTTAAATTTTAGACATTACATCAGTATTTTAGCGGTAGGAATATTTCCTTCTCTACTGGCCTTTTACTGCTGGAATAAAGCAATAGAAATGGTTGAGTCTAACCAGGCTGCAATTTTTCTCAACCTCATTCCCGTATATACAACTATTTTATCAATAATTATTCTGGGGGAAGAGTTCATGCTCTATCATATAATCGGAGGAATCTTAATTTTCCTGGGTGTTTTCATGGTAACTAATTATCAAACCTTAACAAAAAGTCTTAAAGAGAAATTTAGCACTGGTATTTAAGCTAACACTGGGTATAAATTAAACTACCTCTTAAACAGTTTAAATTATATAAACTGTTTAAGAGGAATAGTATGTCTTAATTTAATTTTTTTACATGAGGAAGATAGCCATAACTGTAGCCCCAAGCAACCCCAAAACAACAGGGATAAAATTCCTCCTGGCTAATTCCATAGGGTCTACCCCACAAATGGCAGCGACAGGTATCAATCCCCAGGGAACAACAGTTCCTCCACCTACCCAAACGGAAGCCAGTTGTCCCAGGGCACCTAAAGTACCTTTATCTACAGCAATAGCACTACCAAAGGTCTGGGATAGAGACCCTACCAGAGGTAGTCCGGAAAAACCAGAACCATCTAGACCGGTAATAGCCCCAATTATTAATTGGATAAAAGCAACTGGTACTCTACCAAGAGGCACCGAAGCAGCTAAAGCATAACCTAAATCAGTCAGTAAACCAGTTGCCTGTTCCCCTAGTATTACTTTGGCAGTTCCTTCTGAACCAAGGAAAAAGAAACCTCCGATAACAACTACAGGAGCAAATATTTTAATTCCAAACATAAATCCATCTCTAATATAATCAGTAATCTTTTCCAGAGAATCAAATCCAAATTGTAATAAAGCTGCTATACACATGATGACAGCGGCAGTACCACCAATTAAAGCGGTAGCATCTCCACCCCGGATTTGATATAAGTAGAGGAAGAGGACATCTAATCCAAAAGCCACTGGGATTAGGATTGCAATAAAGTAGGAGACCCAGGTAAACTTTTGACTGGCTTTTGCCTCTTGTTCTTTAGCCATTTGTCTTTGCTCAGTTTTGATGGATTCCTGATTTTTACTAATATCCCTTTTTAACATTATAAAGGCTGTAACAGAAGCTATGATGGAACAGGTAAGCCATAAAGGAATACTGGGCCCTATTACTCCTGAAGCATCGGCAAAGCCAGCTGACTTAGCGGTAATAGCCGGTGCACCTTGAATAAAGTAGTCGGACGATAGCCCAATTCCATGACCAAAAATGTTCATAGATATGGCCGCACCCATAACTGGTAGCCCAGCCCTAACAGCAACGGGTAAAACAATAGCCCCAATTAAGGCCACAGCAGGCGAAGGCCAAACAAACCACGATACTAAAAGCATGGCAATACCTAAAACCCAAAAGGCTATACTGGGGTTCACCATAGCTCTAGCAGCGGGCTGCATTACCAGGTAGTCGGCTCCGACATCGGCAAGAGCCTTAGACATAGCAACGACCAGGGAAATAATAGCTATTATCCCCCAGAACTCATTACCGGCGGCAATAAGGGCATTATAGACAACCTGTAAAGCACCTATAATACTTCCCTTAGCAGCAAATCCGATAACCAAAAGACCTATAAAACAGGGTAAAACAGTATCTCTTCTAAATATCATGGTAATTAATACGATTAGTACCATTACAACATATATCCAATGTAAAGACGTTAATTGTACTTCCATGTATTGATCCCCCCATAATTGAGGTTAATATTTATACTACTGATTGATTATAGAAATTTGTCATACCTGCATCTTCAACTCTTTTCTTAATTTCATTAACATCAGTAGTATAAAGATTTAACTCTTTCATTCTTTGGAAATATACAGAACCTGAGAAAGTGTATTTCTTAGTAATACCATCTTCCGTGCCCATTTGTTCATTGACATAAGCAATGGCATCTCCAATAGCCAAACTAGTTGGAATCTGTTTTAATTCTTTGTCTTTTGCATAACGAACTGCATTGTTACCGGCTAAACTGCCTGTAACAATAGCTTCCGTATGTCCAACCAATAAACCAGCTTTTTCTCCACCACAAAATAAATTTTCAACACCTTTGGTTTTTAGATAGTTATCCCTGGGAGATAAAGCTAAATAACGCATGGAATTTCCTATACCACCAGCATATGGATCTTCAAAACGGGCATTTTCAAAACCGGGTATTTTCCGCAATGTATCCAATGGATAATAGGGACTCATTAGTTTGGCATGCCCGGTATCCAACAAAATAATATTTTCTTTAAATTCTTTTAGGGCATATTGCTGGCAAGCTTTGGATTCTAAGGCACCTTCTTTTTGTAATTCCTTTGGAATTGGAACAACTGCTACACCTTTAGTAGTTAATTCTTGTTGCAGTTCTTTAGATAAAGATTCCATATGGAGCTTACAGGAACCACTCATTGCACCCACAGACCCATCTGCCTTTTTACCCTTAAATTCTTCTACACCACATTTGGTAGCAAGCTCGATTCTTGGTCCAAAGGTTGGACAGCGGTAAATACACATTGCACATCCATTACCGTACTTCAGGCAATTACCTTGAGGCCCGGCAGTACCACTGGTTTCAACAAATGCGTCACCTTGATATTCATTACCATCTTGGTCAATAACCGCCACAATTTTTTTTCCATCCATTTTTACATCTTTTACCCGGCATTGTAGTTTATACTTTACACCTGCTTGATCAAGTTTTCTGCGTACTGCAGGCTCGATTTTTGCTACATCATAAAGGGTTGCATGTTTATGCCCGGGAAATTCAATATTTTTGTGGCGGGCTGTTTCATTAACAGCATCAAAAAGCTCATGGGCACCCATGGCAATGGACTCCTCTGTGGCTACAAAACGTCCATTATTGCGCATGATACCACCAACTAGTCCAGTTCCAAGAAACATATCAGTTCTTTCCAGAAGCATTACATCAGCTCCCGCTTTTTTAGCCGTCAGGGCAGCAGCACAACCTGCCCAGCCACCCCCAACAACTATAACCTTGACCATTAAATAACTTCTCCTTTCTAACCAATCAATTTCTTCCTGTAGCACTGTAAAACTGTAGCACTTTTATTCCTTTATTTTACAGTAGTCCTGCGTGTTTACATACAATTTCAATAAGTTTAACTAGGGCTCTTACTGCATAACGCATTCTGTCCGGAATCAGGTTACCTTCTTCATCGGTAGTACCTAATCCAGTTGAAATATAGATGTTTCCGTCATAAGCGATGGTTGGAATAACACCAAATTTAGTCATACCAGTTTGCAAGATGTTTGTTCCGGAATACATGTCTTCAATGGAGAAAATGGGTATACCC
>JASKKI010000038.1 GCA_030154225.1 Clostridia bacterium
TGCTTCATTTGTAAAAGACCAAATCTTTAATACTTTTTCTTTTGGCTGAGTTGACTCAGATTGCCCTGTTTGACTATTTTGTCCGCATCCTGATAACAAGCCAACCACCATAATCACAATTGTAATCAAAGCAATAATTCTCCTCATTCTTTTCACCCCATTTTTTTATTCTCTAATAAGTTCTTTAAATTATTAAATTAAAATTACAATTTCGCACCCCACCTCCCTTTCGGTGATTTTGTTAGGATTTTATTATATTTTTTGATACTCCAAATAGAGCCATTTTATTGCTTGTAAACGTATGCCAATATGCTACTGAAATGCATATATGTTTTTTTCAAAGGTTTTCCGTCTATTATTTCGTAGGGATTATAAAATTTAAACGCATTGGTTGTTTGAATTAGTCCTTTCTATTTTATTTGTGGTGCATTTTTGAAGTATTCCATCTTTTTTCACTTCATAAATATCATAACATTAGATTAATTTGTGATTAATTTGTTGTCTCAACAAACTTTTTGTATAATAAATATATTCGACGCAAAATAAAAAAATCCTCCTTTCTTTCAAAAAAAGTTTAAGCTATTTTATTCCTTTCTCTCACTTTTAGACAATGCAACTATAAAATATCAATTTTTTAATTATCATTTCCTGTCACTTGATTTTTGTTATCGATATACTTTTCAAATATCATTCTATCAAAAACATTTATAATTAATCCCATCAAGCTAAAACTTATTAGTACTAATGGTATAAAAGCTAAAATTATACTTACAAATAAAACAAACAGACAAATTAGTAAAATACCAAGGGTACGTGGAAATTCAATAACTGAAAAAATAAAAGCATTTTTAAAAATATGTTTCGTTTTTAAGTCGTATGTTACCATCATAGGAAAAATATATATATTCATCAAAAGATACATTAGGCCTATTAAACCAGTTATGATAATTCCTGATTTTTTTATGAAATCGTTATTCATTATGCTGTAAATTTTATAATTATTTATCAATACAAAAGCAACTAACATGTTTATTAATGTTATTATCAGACTTTGTTTTAAATTCTTAAAAGCGCCATCTTTAAAATCGTTCCACAGCCATACATTTTTCCGAAATACATAGTTCCTTAAAACATGATTAAATCCCGCAAAAGCAGGGCCTATTGTGATAATAGGAATACTAAAGATTATTAATAATAAATTAAGACTAATTAATTGCCAAAAATTAGAACAAAATATATCAATAAATAATGGTATTCCCTTTTTAGGTATATCCTCTGGTTTCAGGTCTGGTTTACGTGGATTCCCAAAATACATTTGATTAAAAAAGTTTCCAAACATTTATATACCTCCATATTTAGAACAAAATAATAACATATAAATTCAAGCCTGCATCCAATTAAAAAATCTTTTTAAAGCAGCTACAAGATAAAATACAAGTAATTTTTTCTTGTAGCTGCTTTTTTAATTAAATTCTTTAAATTCTATTATATAGTAGAACTTATCTCCAAAACTCTATAAAGCATAGCAGCTGCTTCTGCTCTTGTAGCATTGTCTTTTGGTTTGAAGGTGTTGTCTTCATATCCTCTTACTATCCCAAGCTTCACTACGTTTGCTACTGCATTCCTTGCCCATTCGCTTATCTTACCATTATCTGTGAAAGTTGTATTACCTATATTCTCTTCTTTGTATCCTGTAAGTTTACTGTATACTCTCATTATAACTGCCGTCATCTCTTCCCTTGTTATTGGGGCCTTCGGCCTCATGTTCTTCCCATCTCCTAACATTATCCCTGCCCTGTAAGCTGCTTCTATTGCATTGGCATACCATGCTCCTTCTTTTACGTCTTCAAATTCTCCTTTGTACGGCTCTTCTGGTATCCCTAATGCTCTTATCATAAATGCCGCAAATTCTGCCCTCGTTATTTTTGCATTTGGCGCAAATGTATCATCATCTACTCCTCTTATTATATGCCTTGATGCTAGTACATTTACTACATCGTATGCCCAGAAGTCTTTTGATACGTCCTTGAATTGTTTGTCATATTCAAAGGCCCCATAGGTTGAGAAGTGGATTACTTCAGTAGTTACTGTGTTTGTCTTTTTGTCAATTTTGCCTCCTACATACTCCCATTTGCCTGTTGTCTCATTTAGGTAATATACTCCAACTTTTCTTATGTCTTTTGCATCTTTTATTTCAAATGTTACTTTCACTGGTGAATCTACCTTTATCTCTTTATCTCCTGCTTTTATTTTTACATCATAGGCATTTGACACTGGTGTAAGAGATGGCGGTGTTTGTCTTCCTTTTTCTTGTATTGTAAGTCTTACTGCACCTACTTGATTTATTAAGTCTATTGTATTTTTGGACACTACCAACGAGTTTGGATCAAATTTAAGGGTTACATTATTTAATTTTATTGTAATGTTTTTGTTGTTTTCCACAACCAAGTTTATTACACTAACAGGTATTTCTAATGCTTTTGCATCTGTCTTGCCTATATTTGTTAAGTCGAACTGCATCTCTTTCTTTGAAGTGTCTTTTATGTCTTTTGATATTTTTGTCTCATCTACCACCATAATTGTCGTGTTATTTTCTACAACTACTCTTCCTTGTGATACTTCATAAGATGCTTCTGTTGGCTCTGTTGGTGTTGGTGCAGGTTGCGGCCGGGGTGTTGGCAGTATTAATCTCGTATCAACAAGTATAAGATTTCCAAAGCCAGAAGCGTCTTTCCATGAATTACCGCTTGGATCATTCCACAAAACAATACTCGTTCTGTTTCCTGATTCATCAGCACCATTTACTTGAACATCAAATCCAAGTATATGACCATCTGTAGGTTTTATAGTTTTAAAAGGAATTGCTACTTCTACTATATAACTTGATGAAGAAGTTATGCTTGTTGCTGATTTAAACCCTTCGGAATTAGTACTATCACCAAAGCTTTGTTCATTATCAAAATTTACTCTATATTGACCAATGCCACTTTGGTAATATGGAGATTTATAATTATTTTCATCCACAAAAAATTCTACTGAATCTTGTTCCCACGGGTTTGGATTTGATTTATTTAATTTGGCACCTGTTACCTCAGCTAATACATAGAGATAATTTTCATCCCACATAGTCCTTGCTTTAGCTGTTGGACCTGAAGTCCCTTGTACCCACACGTTTGTATATATTGTATTTGCTTTATCCCATATATCATCTATTTTCCCATCTATAATAGGTGTGCCATAAACAGCCTCTGTGATTTGTGAAGTTTTAGATAATAAAAGTAAGCCATAGTATTCAGTCTTTCCACTATTGCTATAATCATTCCAAACAGCTATAGTATCTATCTGGCCTCCTCCTTTATCGTCGTTTACTTTAATATCAAATCCTATTTTAGTTCCAATTTGTGGATTTAAATCGTCTATTGGTATTGCCATTTGAACCACATATCCATTTGTTTCCTCTTGGACATAATTGAGTATATCTGTATTCCCCGAATTGTCACGCCGTATTGTATAATGTTTAATTTCTGTTTGGCTCATACTCCCTTGGTTTTTATCCACAAATATTTCTATACTATCATTTTTAGAAGGAGTTGTATCATCCACTTGTACCAATACATAAAGGTTTTTAGCATCCCATAACAACTTAAATTTAGCCGTAGCTCCATTTAAATTTTTTACAAAATTATTGGCATAAAACCATTTTTCTGTCGACCATATTTTGTCAATATTAGTACCAATTACAGGCGAACCTTGAGAAACTGAAATTACCTGTCTATCGACAGCAACTTTTGAAGGATCTACTATAGCCCAATATGCCGGTTTTGCCTGAAGTTTTGTATCAAAAAGAAGTGGAGCATTTGGCTGCTTTAACCATGTAACATCGTCAGAAACACCCCAGAATACCACTGCAGTTATGTGATCTTTTTCTTGCTTTAATAAATCAAAAATTTGCTTATATAATCTTGCCTGCTTTAATAATGCATCTTGCGATACATCGCCTAACATGTTCATATCCAATTCAGTAATATGTATTTCCACACCTAGAGATTTAAATTTTTCAATAGAAGCTTTTATACTTTCAACATTTGAATTAATATTAATATGCATCTGCATTCCTATTCCATCAATAGGTACGCCTTTTTCTTTTAAACTTTTTACTAACTCATACATTGCTTGAGTTTTAGCACCATTATTTTCGATGTTGTAATCATTGATAAATAACTTTACATTGGGATCAGCTTCATGAGCATATTCAAAAGCTTTTTCAATATAGTCCGGGCCTATAATTTGCAGCCATTTTGAATTTCTTAATTGTCCATTATCGTCTAAAACCTCATTAACCACATCCCATGCAATTATTGGATTGTTTGAGCCATATTTCTCTTTGAAATGTCCTAAAACTGTAAAAATGTGCGTCTTTAACCTCTCAAGCAAAAGTTCCCGTGGTGCTGTCTTAGTGGGATCTGAAGGATCTTGGAAAAACCAATCCGGAACCTGATTATGCCACAATAATGTATGTCCTCTCATTTTCATGTTATGTGCTATGGCAAAATCTACAATTTTATCTGCATTACTAAAAGTAAATATACCTTCTTGAGGCTGCAAACTTTCAGGTTTCATAGCATTTTCGGCAACTAACATATTAAAATGCTTTGCTGTCAACTGTGAATGCGGGTTTGTATTTACTAATCTACCTGGTTCTACAGCGACTCCTATTGGGAAACAATCTAAAAATACTGAATAAAGATCAGGTATGTCTTCTTGAATTTTTATAGGAGCTGCAGCTATTTCACCAATTACTTCAAAATCATCAATATAAAAATCTATAGTTGAACCAGGCGTCTCTACATATATGCTTATTGAACTATAATCTCCATCAGGTACAGTAAAGCTCCCTTTTATTTCCGTCCATTCTCCTTTTTTAACACTTACTGGATTATTAACTTGAATATATTGAGGTGAACCAGTTGTTGGTGTTGCTTTGACAGTAGCCTTAAACTGCTCTGTATCGTTGCCATTATTGTACTTAACCCAAAAGTCAACACTATATTGCTTACCTGGAACTATTTTTCCCGTTAAATTATAACTTGGTCCCATCCAATCTGCTGTTCGTCCAGCAGTTTCTAAACTGTAATTTCCACTATGAGCCTCTTCTTTTACAGCAGAGATTACTGCCTGACCAGTACCTACCCAACCAGTAGTATCTCCACTTTCAAAAGTTCCATTTTCAATAATATTCCCTACTTGCGGTGTATTAACAGGTGTAACGATTACATCGTCAATATAATACTCCAGTGTTGGATCAGGTGATTCAATATACATAAATAATTCTTTTAAAGTACCATTGTAAGTCAAAGTATAACTTCCTGTCAAAGTAGCCCATGCATCTTCAGATACAGGTTTCTGCCATACAATTGTATCATAATAACTTCCCGTATCACCTTCCACTGATGGCGTATATACTCGGCGCATAGTGACAGTAATTTTGGGATCATGATGACCAGCTGCTATTTGTCCATCTACAACTCTAACTTTAAGTGAAACATTATACGTTGCTCCGTTTTCCATTTTTCCCAAAAAACTATATGCAGGTCCTTCATAAGAGTTAGTTCTCCCTGCAACTTTCATACTGTAATTTCCTATTGCTTGCTCAGTTGTCACTTCTAAAGTAGGATCACCATGTTTCGTCCATTCATCTAATGTTCCATTTTCAAAGTCTCCATTTGCAACCAGATTTATAGATGAATTTCCACCTGCCAATACTTTTATAGGGTAATCACCTATTATTCCACAAATCATGGCAAAAACCACAATAAGTGAAAGAATTTTTAATGCTTTCTTTTTTTGACTCATTATCTTTCCCCCTTCATTAATAAAATCAGCAAAATACTAATATACAAAATTTAAGTATTTATTCCCAAACATCACCTCCTTTTGTTTAAGCTTATTATATTAATTTTCTTAATTTGTTTTTACTAACCTATTTTTCTACTTGTTCACTAAAAACCTAAAAGCCTTATCGTCCCAATCGGGAATATATTCATGTCCATAATCAGGGTATATCAACATCTGTTTATCCGTATTTAATTTGTTATACATAGCAAATATTGTTGAAGGAGGACATATATGATCTTCTAATCCCACGGAAACAAGTACTTTCCCTTTAATGCGTTTTCCTAAATGTTGAAGGTCAATATATCCTAACCTTGTAAATATTTCCTCTTCCCTCTCATGCAAAGGGTCAAAAAGCCTAAACCATTCCCTAATCTCTGTATATGCACTGTCACAGTTTAGTTCCCAAGCCCTTTTATAATCACAAAGGAAGGGATAACAAGCTGCAACTTTTTTTATGTTTGGATTCAAAGCAGCACATGCCAACGCTAACCCTCCACCTTGAGAAGCCCCTGTAGTCATAATATTATCCTTGTCTATATCCTCAAAACTTTCTGCAATCTTTGACAAAAGATAAGTATCAATAAAAATGTGCTTAAACATCAACGTGTCTCTATCTTCTATTCCTCTTATTATATGACCCCGCAAAGTATTACCAATTACTCCACCTGGGTCTGTGCTTTTTCCACCCTGCCCTCTGCAATCCATGCTAAGTACATGGAATCCTGCATTAGCCCATTTTAACTTTGTATCAATAGTTTTCGAATTCATTCCATAGCCATGAAATTCCAAAATGCAAGGGGATTTTTCTTTAGATGCTTTTTTAGGTTTTACATAAAGAGCGTAAATTCTTGCATTGTTGGTGCTCGTAAAATACAAATCGTAAGCCTCAACAGAATTATCGGGATAGTCAATCTTTTTAAGCTCAATGTTTAAATCTATTTTTTCCGCTTCTTTTATCGCATTATCCCAATATTCATCAATATCAGGGGGACATGGATTTTTCCCCATGTATTTTTTTAACTCCTCTAACGGCATATCATAAAAAGGCATTATACCCATCCTCCCTTTATCTTTTATTTCTCTGCCTTAGTTTTTCAATCTTCTCGCTATTCCTCCATCCATAAAATACTTGTAACCAATCTGGGATATAGTCTACTTCCCCGCGCAGTTCCATTGTCACTATTTACTTGATCTACCGGTCCCTCTTCACTGCAACTTATCTGCTGCCATCTCGTATGCACCCTATCCCACTCTATCTCCTTATCGCCAAAATCCAGTCCCAATATTTTTTTCACTATATGTTGCGATAAGAAAATTTTACTATTCCAGGTATTTTTGCTTGTAGAAGAAAGTTTCCATCCCCCAGAAATTGGGTCAATACAGCATCCCGGTTTCAATACCGTCACAATATGATGTTTTAAAGCTATTATTAACTCCTTAAAAGGTCCCGTTTCACTGACAGTATCCACATCTCCTATATAATAAGGATATATAAGTGCTTCTATTGCCGGTATAATCCTAGAGGTATTGCCTTGTTCAAATACAGCAGGTATATATCTATTTTGTTCATCAAATTTACTTACAATAGTACTTGCTGCTTGCTGTGCCTTTTTTAAAGATGCATCAGCATAATCGTCAAGATTATATTCTTTAAATATTTTATTCAACAAAACATATGCAGCCCATGTTTTTACACCTAAATAAAGATTATTTCGCGCCTGTCCCAGACTTACATCAAGACTATCATAAGTAGTAATTTCTGAGCCATTTTCACATCTTGAAGTATCCACATCCATTATGCCATCATTATTTTTGTCTCTTGCTACTAATGAGTTAAAACAATCTACAAAAACATTCAGATTTTGCTCTAACCATTCCTTGTCATTTGTTTTAAAGGCATAAACTGCTCCTGTAATTATCCAGTTTAATAGCTCTTCATGCGTCATGTAACTAAAAACTCCATGTAGATTAGGTAACTCATAAGAGGAGTACCCCTGCGGAGAAAAATTATTAGCCACCCCCATATCATGAGTAAAAGACCTACCCGCTTGATCAAAATAACTATATTTTTCTACATACAAATCTAAAGTATTTTTTATAGTCCATGGATGGAATTTAAGCTCCCAAAATAGATGATCAATTGTTAAATCAAAAGTATTTATCATCAAATATTCGCCTTCATTAACTATCCACAAGGGCACACCATCTTTTCTTGTCATTAATTGACTATTCGCATAATAAGCATGAGTAGCATAAGCAATTAAAAACTGCCTATATTCATTTAAACCGCTTTCTCTAAGTTCTTTATCTCTTTGTTCTGCCATATCAAGGTAATAATTCGCATTTTTAAGTCCAAATTCAAGTACGTCTTCTAAAGATTTAAATAAAGTGGTGTAATAAAATTCTGTTTCTATACCAGTTGTTATGATACCATCTTGGTATGTTGCTAAAGCAATAGTATAAGTTCTCATTTCTCCTGCCGGCACTTTAAATAACAATGCCCCTTCTTTACCTAATCTGTGATTTTGATATATATCATTTGCCCAAGAATCCAAAAGACCTAATCTCAAATACTCTTTGACATCTTCACTATTCCATGTAGCAAAACCGTATTTTCTGTCAAAAGCTATTCCCAAATATTTGCTATCCATTGTATCAGATAGCAATCTTTTTGTACCTTCCAGTCCAAACATCATTTCTGCATCTAATTTGCTTTGTCTATTATCCATAGTTAATTGTATAAATATAACAGGTGCAAAAGCCAATTTTTTCTCCTCTTCTTCCATAGATTCCGGGAACTTTACATATCCAAAAGGCGTAATAATTGAAAATTTAAATTTATCAGTAAGCCATGTATCAGATGCCCATCCCATTTCTCTATCTATTTCTTTTTCTGAGAAAAATTCTATATCATACTTCGCATTGTTTTTTACTTTTTCACCAGTAAATGCTTCTTCAGGTTTTATAGAATTAACTTTTAGAAATGGTAAAAGCTTTATTTTCTTGCCCTGTTTATATCCTACATAAACATTGTTATTAGGCGGATGAACATCATTTAATACTACACCTCCGCCTTTACCCAACTTGCCAACAATAAAACTCGAAAAAGCACCAAAAGCACTATGATGTGCATAAAAAGATATGCTTTCCATAACAAATCCCTCCCAATTTCTTAGTATTTCATCGCTTAAGAAAATCCGTAATTTCTATTCATAAATTTTTCTATTATGAACATCTCTAATGCCAGTTTTTCTATAAAAATAAGTATTTACTACGTCTCTCCATTCTATAGCATTTTTAATTTGCATTTCTAATCTTTCTAAAACCATCTCAAAAATTTCCTCATCAATTTTGCCTCTTAATGTTAACCACTTTTCTTTTAATCCTTTAGCTTCTTCAGCTCCCTCAAAATGAGTATCGTATATATGTTGAATTACTGTTTTCCCCGATTTTAATTTATGAGTATAGGGTACATGGTGGAAAAAAAGTAAAAGTTCATCAGGACATGTTTCTATGTTTTCATACATACTTGCTATTGGTTCTTTATACTGTGCAGTATATCCAGTCCCAGTTGCTACAGTTCTATCAACTCCAATTCCTTTATAATCGGCATAATGATAAGTCCCCCAATGAGAATATTCATATCCCTCTGGATTTGGTCCGTAATGATGACCTGGATTTACCATCCATCCAACTCCTAAAGGAGCAGTATATTTTTCATAAATATCTCTTGATGCCATTAGCATAGAAACTATTGTATTTATGAGTTGCTCATCATGACCAAAAGTCAATTTTGTCCATTCCTCTGCTATCTCTTTCGGAGAAAGCTCAGGATTCCATGCTAGCCTTCCAAATCCATACAAATTGGCCTGAGCAAGAGGATGACCTGTCCAGCTCTTACTATCACCAATATTCGATACACCCACTATTCCTCCATATTTCATTCCAAATAAGCTGCCATTAACAACTTTGGCAACTGTCGAACCTTTCCCCTTTGCGTAAGTATCGAAATCCAAAATTTCTTTCCACATAGTTGGAAGGTAACATAGGTCCTTTTGCTGACCTGTATATTCCTGAGTAATTTGAAGTTCCAGTGCAACATTTGTTTTTTCCATAGCTCCAAATAACGGAGATACTGGCTCTCTTATTTGAAAGTCCATTGGGCCATATTTTATTTGTAAAACAACATTATCCATAAATTGCCCATCTAAAGGTTTAAAGTTCTCATAAGCAGCTTTTGCTCTATCTTGTGTTCTATCTCTCCAATCAACCATACAGTTATAAACAAAAGCCCTCCAAAATACTAACCCCCCATGGGGCTTTAAGGCTTCTGCTAACATATTTGCCCCTTCCGCATGATTTCGCCCATAAGTAAAAGGACCAGGTCTAAATTCTGAATCTGCCTTTACTAAAAACCCACCAAAGTCAGGTATATACCTATAAATATTCTCTACCATCTCCTTCCACCATTTTTTTACTCTTTCATCTAATGGATCCGCTGTCGGCAAGCCGCCAATTTCAACGGGCGCAGCAAAGTTTATACTTAGATATATTTTAATTCCATACAATCTAAAAACATCAGCAATTCTCGATACATCTGGCAAAAATTTGTCGGTTATAAGTTCCGTTTCATATTTGTGCACATTAACATTATTAAGAACAACTCCATTTATCCCAACAGAAGCAAGTAAGCGTGCATAATCTTTTACTCTACTCAAGTCTTCTACAACTTTATTATCTTTAAAAAATACAGATTGTCCTGCATATCCCCTCTCTATCTCACCATTTAGATTATCCCAATGATTAATTATCCGTAAAAGGTTGTAGGGGCCATCTTCTATTTCTATTTCATTTAGAGAGTTGCTACTACAAATTGCCATTAGCAAATAAAAAACACCATATAATACCCCTTTTTCATTTTGTCCTATAATCGCTAACACATCTGTGTCGCCTTCTTTAATTATCTTAACCGCAAACCCATCTTCCTTTAATATTTCATTTCTAATTTGCACATCTAATTTTTCATTTTTTAGATCTTCTAAAGTACCCACAAATATATAAGAAGATTTTGGAGAATAATTCAAAATTAATGGTTCTTTCTTCATAAGTTTATTAAGTCCAAATTTTAATTCTTCAATAGCCGTGTTTATAATAGGATGTGTACTTTTAACCTTAATATAGTTACAAAAATCTTGATATTCACCCACCGAACAATTCTCATAGTTTAACCAACAATTATATACCTTACTTTTTTTGTCAATATCGCTTATCTTCAACATATTCACCTCTTTTTATGTATACTAGAATTTTAATCAATATTAAAAATCTACTATTTCAAAAAAAGCTTTCTTAGGATTTTGTTTTTCATCAAAAAGTAAAGGCCAATCCTTTCTACCCTTCACAGGAAAATTATCTTTCCAAGTATGTTTATCACTAATTCCCCAAAAAGTAACACTTGTAATTATACCTTTATACGACCTGAAAATTTCAAAAAGTTTTTTATATGTTAAGGCTTGAAGTTCTAACATTTCCGCTGTAGGAATTAGAACTTCGCGTGTCTTATTTTCAAATTCAAACATAGATATGTCAAGTTCTGTTATTTGAATTTTTAGTCCTAAAGACGCATATAGCTCAATCGCTCTTTTAAGATTGTCAAACAATCCTTCATCATAAATATCCCAATGGCCTTGAATGCCAATACCATCAATAGGTATCCCTTTATCTAATAGAGATTTTAAGAAGTCATAGGTTTTGTAAAGTTTATAGGGTTTTTCATTGTTATAGTCATTATAATAAAGTTCGACCTCAGGGTCAGCTTCTCTAACAAACTTAAAGGCTAACTCAACATACTCTTTGCCAATAATTCTATACCATGGAGATTTTCTCAGTACATAATCTTCTTTATCTTCTATAGCTTCATTTACTACGTCCCATGCATATATTTTGTTTTTGTAGTGATTGCAAACTGTATTTATGTGAAATTTTAGCCTTTCTAATAATAATTCTTTTGACACTTCATTTCCTGTTTTATCTTTAAATACCCATTCAGGAGTCTGGTTATGCCACACGAAAGTATGACCTCTTACTTTCAAATTGTTTTCCATTGCAAATTCAACAATTTTATCCGCATCTTTAAAATTAAATTCATCTTCTTTAGGATGAATTCTCTCAAACTTCATCGCGTTTTCTGCAGTTAAGCTATTAAAATGTTTTAAAAGTAATTGCCTATGCAAACCATCTTCCAGATCCTCGACTTCAACAGCTGCTCCTATAAGAAAATAGTCTTTATAGACCTCTTTTAGGCTTATAGTACCATTAATACCATTTTTATTTTCTATAAACACGATTTTCCTCCTTCTAAAATTTTTATCATTAAACAGTATATTGCATTTAAAGAAAATAGTTAAAAATTTGATGCCAATGCTTTTTCACTCTTGTCGAATAAAATTTTTAATTCCATAAATAACCTATTTTGTATTGCAGGTATTGTGATATTTCCTACCGTTCAAAACGGAACCAGCCAAAATCAAAATTGGAACCTGGTAAAAATATGAAAGTCACCTTTTGTTTCCCTGTTATTTTTTCTAATTCAAATATCCGCTCTTCATATTTATCAGACTTAGTAAATTCAATAATTTGTTCACTTTCGCTATTAGGACTGGTAAATCGGATAAGAATGGTGTTTTTCTCAATAGGCGATCTACCATAAACTACAATTTTAGTAGCTCCTTCATTTGTAAAATCCATATCTTCAAATACCAAGGAAACATTGTTGCCTATCCCTTCAACGCTGTCTCCTTTTATTGAGAACATATCTCCATAAATATGATCGCATTCTGAAGCTTTATTTAGCTCAAAGGGTCTGTATTTCTTTTTAAAATAAAACCCTTTGATGTGAACCTTCTGATGAAGAACAAAACAAATAGAAGTAACACCGCGTAATCTTTTTGGCAAACGGTAGGTTTCTTCCTGATATACATTCCACTTAACTGGTTTTTGATAGATTACTTCAGCAAGCAACGTACTTCCCTCTTCATCAGGCATACCTTCCCAAATTTGTATAGGATATTCCTCCCTGGTTAATGCAAAAATTGAAATAGTTATGGTATCAGAACCATAAGTACCAAAGTCAATATTGCGGAAACCCACTTGGGTTTCACCATCTCTACTTGTAGCTATTCCTTTTTCATTTCCGCTAGTCACCTCACCTTTACTGTAATCATAGAGCCCTGCATATATAAATTCATAAGGATCTTTGTATGCTTTGCCAAAACCAACAGCTTTAAATTCCAGCTCTGATATGAGTTTCGTCTTTTCAGTACCATTCTTACTCGTGCAACGAACCCGAAATTTTCCGTCACTTAAAGCTATTATCTTCGCTTCATGACCAAAAGCTTCTACTTTAGCGATATTAGACGGAAAACCTCCATCAGTCACTACACTCCACTCTACTTCACGATAAGTAGTATTTTCTGGGTATAATTTCGCTCGTACAAGAATCTCTCTCTTTAATTCATTAAGCTCTTGTCCTGAAGTACTAATAATTTCAATTTTACGGACAGGTATTTCATCATTGCTTCCCATAACACATGGCATATCTCTATTCTTCATAAGTGCAGAAATCCCCTCTAAATTTTCACCCTTTGCTGGAAGAGCCTCAAATTCGGCAGTCTGGCCTTCCAAACCTTTAGAAGTTACTTCCATATAAATCTTTCCTGGTTCTAATGTTGACCCTATAATTGCCATTAACTTGCCGTTGAATAATCGTCTGTTTAGTCCTTTATATTGGTCATAATCTGTACTGTCACCATTATCAAGACCAATCAAACGCCCTGCTCCCGTAACATTAACATGTATTCTGTTATTTGCATTCTCTACTATATTTCCATTTTCATCTTCCACGGTTATTTCTACAAAAATTAAATCCGTACCATTCGCAATAAGGCTTTCTTTATCTGCATGCAAACGAATCTTCCTAGCATCTTTAAAGGACTTTCTTACATCAGTTGCAATAATTTTCCCTGTTTCATCATAGGCTATTGCTTTTAATTCACCTTTTTCATAAGGTATCTTCCACCAGGCAACAAGTTGTGTTCCATGTTCATGGTCAAATTCATGGGTACCTATTGTAATACCATTTAATTGTAGCTCAATCTTAGGTGCATTGGAGCATACTCCAACATCAATCATTTGACCTTTATTAAAATCCCAATAAGAAGGGATAATATGAACCATTGGCTTTGTCTTGTAGTCTGTCCATGCTGCTTGATAAATGTAATACGAATCTTTCTTAAATGTAGCAGTATCAATTTGACCAAAATAGGAGTTCTTGGTATGATATGGTGTAGGTTCTCCTATATAATCAAATCCAGTCCATATAAATTGACCAAGAGAAAAAGGTGTATCTCTTTCTGCCAAAATACAGCTTTCTGCTGATTTAGCTCCCCAGCTCGTTGGACTATTCCCAAGAGCAGAACATTGTTCATCATCATCAGCAAGAATAGATTTTTCACGTGGGAAATGGTAAATTCCTCTACTCTGTACTACAGCACCCGTTTCACTACCGTAAATAACCCAATCGTGATGTTCCTCATGATGTCTCTTATAATATTTTTCTCCATAATTGTATCCAACTACCTTAACAATATCAGCACATTTTTGAGCATTTTCCCAAGGCATATAATTAGATGCTATAGTAACCTTCCCATTTTCTTTAGGGTCATACTTTCGTTCAAGATCCACAAGCATCTTTGTTAATTCTTGTCCTCTCTCATTGGCATGAGTATCATAAATCTCATTTCCAATACTCCACATAAGCAAACTGGGGTGATTCCTATCCCGCATTACCCAACTTCTTACATCAATATGAGCCCAATTTTTAAAAAATCTTGAATAATCATAACGTGTTTTTGGTATTTCCCATACATCAAAAGCTTCTGATACTACAAAAAACCCCATCTCATCTGCTAAATCCATAAACTCTGGTGCAGGCATATTGTGAGCTGTTCGTATAGCGTTAACACCCATCTCTTTCAATATCTTAAATCTTCTTTTTAGGGCAGTTTTATTAAAGGCAGCCCCCAAGGCTCCTAAATCATGGTGTTCACAAACTCCCTTCAGTTTCATCTTTCTACCATTTACAAGTAAACCCTGCTGAGGATCAAGTATAATTTTACGAAAACCGATATTTTGAGCTATGTATTCTATTTTTTCTATGCTTTCCTTTGAATCTTTATCTGACTTAACCAAGTATAATTCAGTTATAAGCTTATAAAGATTAGGCTCTTCCGGACTCCACAACAAAGGATTTTTTACAAAAATAGTTTGAACATTATGTGTAACATAATTACTCGCTTTAACAACACTCTTTGAAGCAGCAAAAACTTGACCCTCATACGTAATAGTGTGAGTGAGTAGACTGTCTTCATAACTGACCAATTCTGTGTCTATTTCCACTAACCATCTATCATCTTCTTGTTTAGTTGTTACATAAATTCCATTTGTTACGATATGTTGATTCTCATCCCTAATTTTTAGCCATACGTTTCTATATATACCTGCACCCGTATACCATCTACTGTTGGGGTTTTGATACACTACCTTTACAAGAATTTCGTTTTCACCATCTACTAATGAATCTGTAATATCATATTCAAAAGAAGAATAACCATATTTCCATTCTCCTACAAACTGCTTATTTACATATATGGAAGAATCCATATAAACTCCATCAAAACATAAGAGAATCTGCTTTCCTTCTTCTTTAGCACATGTAAATTTCTTACGATACCAGCCTATACTGTTTTCATAAAGATTTAACGTATTATATATAAGCCAATCATGGGGTATATCAATTGGCTCAAATTTCAAAGTAGTACTATCTGCTTCTAAGCTGCTCTTAGCAAATTCCCAACCATCATTAAAAAGTATTTTCTTATTCATTTTTCTACAACCACCCCCTAAATCTTTTGCCGCCGCAGCCACACCTATACCTATATAAAAGTAACTCTTATACATGCTTTTTTAGAAGGAATTCCCTAAAGCTTCTTTACGTTTCTAAGTTAAACTATTAAAATGTTTTAAAAAGTAACTGTCTGTAAAATTTATTTTCCAAATCTCCAATTTCGACACCCGCTTCTATAGGAAAATAGTTTTTATAAAATTATTACAAGTTTACGCTTCCGTTTTTATTACATTGATTCAAAAAAAATCCTCACTTTTTTGATCGCCTTTTATTTGAAATTCACAGCTTTGGAGTAAAACTACTCCAAAGCTGTGAATAGATTTAATAATTGATCATTTGCGTTATTTTAACATATCTTTAGTGCTTTTATATACTTCATTTGTCAACTGCGTAAGTTTATCTGCACCTTTTGCTCTACATTGTTGCACGTAATTGTCCCAGTCTTTTTCCAGTGACGCTTGACCTAATATAAATTTCAATGTCATTTGTTCTACATAATCCATTAATGGCTGGCTTATCATATTAGCTTGTTCCCTTTGAACTTCATCAAACAATACTGGTGGAGCTGGCGGTAATAATTCTCTCGTTTTATCCAATTCTTCTGCAAATTTTCTGTCCTCATCACTCATGTAAGAATATGCCAACTCCTTTGGACCACCATACATCAAAATAAACACACCATTACCAAAGCCAAAATCCTTTCTTAAATCTTTGGTACCATTAGGATTAAGACCCAAGAAGCCGGCAGTCACATCAGGCATTAATTCAAATTTACCATCCACCTTTTTATAAGTTACTCCTTCTACACCCCATTTTGTCAAAGTTTGTCCTTCCTCGCTATACCACAGCCAATCTATAAATTTTAACATCTCATGGAAATTAGGATTTTTTAAAGCATTTTTTGAAATCATTATACCGTTTTCAAGTCTGCCTCCTGCAACAACTGCTCCTTTAGGTCCTGCTGGTGGTAAAATTTTTACAACTTTAAATGCATCCTCACCCATGGTTTCCTTCATCTTATTTCGTAAATTAACTAATTCTTGAGAATTAGTACTTATCACAAATGATTTACCAGTAACAAACTTTTGAATAGCTTGGTCGTCATTTTGAGTAAAGCTTTCAGGATCCATTAAACCTTCTTTAACCAGCTTATTAAAATAACTTAACATATTTTTGTAATCATCTGTAATAGGATAAAAACCAAATTCGTCTTTATCTCTATAATAGTACATCCCATTTCCAGCTCCCCATCCTGCTTGAACACCAAATGTAGGAGCTGCTACATTAAGTAAACTCTTACCTTGCCACCTATCAGAAAATGGAATTATATTAGGATAAATTTCCTTCAATTTTTTTAAAGCATCGTAAAGTTCATCCCAGCTATTTGGTACAGGAATATTATTCTTTTCAAAGATATCTAGTCTAATAGCTAAAGAATAGTCCTGGACAAATATCTCATGTAATCCAGGTAAAACATAAAATTTCCCATCTTTTTGCTTTAATGTATTTAGATCATCTTGTAGATTCCATTCCTTTATTTGCCTTGAAAAATTAGGCATTTCATCTATATAATCGCTAATTGGTAATATGGCACCTGATGGAATAAAAGGTACTTCTTGTCCAGGATAGGTCTTGGGTATAATTTCTGGTGCCTCCCCTGTGCTTATTAAAAGGCTCCTTTTTTGGTCATAGTCACTCATTGGTACTACAGTAAGCTTTAATGATACATTTGTCATGTCTTTTATAGCTTTCCATAAAAGCCAATCTTCTTTGTAAGGATAAGCTGGATGTTCGCTATAAAGCATTGTAAACTCTAAGGGTTTTTCAGAGTAAAAATGCTTATTTTCTGGATCAGAAGAGTTTGTATTCTGTGCAGCTTGTTGAGTTTCCTTCTGTTGAGTTTCAGATGAATTTTTAGAGCTACAGCCTGCAAATAAAGTAGTTAACAGAGAAAGCACAAGAATTGTAACTATTAAAATCTTAAACTTCCTGCTCATTTTCCTTCCCCCTTCTAATAGTTTATAAAATTTTAAAAGCTTAGTGCTTATTAACTTTCTAATAGACTAATTTATCCCCCCCTTCTAAAAGTAACTGCAAGGCTAAATTATCCTTTTAGAGAGCCAATCATTACACCTTTTACAAAGTATTTTTGTAAGAATGGATAAACCATAATTATTGGTAGAGCAGTTAATATCATAGCAGCAGATTTTACAGTAGCTTCAATCTGTTCTAAGTCACCAATATTGGAACCACTGCTAACTGCTGTCTGCTGTGCGCCAGCAATTATGTTTCTTAAATACAAAGCTGCAGGGAATAATTCTCTTTTATCAAGATATATAAAAGGACCAAACCAATTATTCCACATACCAACTGCATAGAATAATGTCATAGCAGCCATCATAGGCATTGATAGTGGAAGCACAATATGAAGTAATATTCCATAAGTATTCATTCCATCAATTGCGGCAGCTTCTTCTAGTTCTACGGGTAGCCCCTCAAAAAATGTTTTCATGACTATTACATAATAGGTGTTTATTGCACCAGGTATTACAACTGCCCATATAGTATTTCTCATACCTAAAGCATTTACCAATAAATAGGTAGGAATTAACCCCCCACTAAAAAACATTGTAAATACTACTAAGCCTAAAATTATTCCTCTTCCTTTTAAATGCTTTTTAGAAAGGGGATATGCCAAAAGAGTAGATAAAAACAATGATATAAAAGTTCCAACAAGAGTATATACGATTGTATTTTTGTAGCTTATCCAGAAAAGTTTTTCTGACAAAAGCACCTGATAAGTTTTCATAGTAAATCCCTTAGGCAAAAGTGTAATTTCTCCTGCATATACATATTTTTCACTACTAAAAGAAATGGCAGTTAAATACAAAAAGGGGTACAATGTAGCTATTATTACAATAATCATAATTATAATATTCATAATATTAAATATTTTTTCTCCTCTTGAAACTTTCAAAATTGCATCCTCCTCACCACAAACTTGTTTCAGTCAATCTTTTAGAAATATAATTTGCTGTACCTAATAATATCAGCCCTATTATTGACTCGAACATGCCAATTGCAGCTGCATAACTAAAGTTATTCATTTCCAGCCCCATTCTATATAGATATGTTGAAATAACGTCAGCCGTTTCATAAGTTAATGGATTATAAAGTAAAAGAATTTTTTCAAAAGCAGAATTCATTAGGTTACCTATATTTAATATTAAAAGAATCATTATAGTTGGCATAATTCCTGGGATAGTTATATATCTTATTTGTTGCCATTTATTTGCACCATCAATTATTGCTGCTTCATATAACTCAGGGTTTATATTTGATAATGCCGCAAGATAGATTATTGCTCCCCATCCCATCTCTTGCCATATTCCTGAAACAATATAAATGGTTCTAAACCATGCAGGTTCTGCCAAAAAATTTATTGTATTCCCTGTAAAATGTTTAAGAATAATATTAACTACACCTCTAGAAGGAGATAGTAATTCTATTATCATCTCAGCTACAATAACCACAGAAATAAAATGAGGAAGATAAGAAACTGTTTGAGTAAATCTTTTAAATAGTTGATTGTGAAGCTCATTTAACAGTAGTGCAAACACAATCGGGAAGGGAAAACTTATAACCAAATATTCTAATCCTAATATAACTGTATTTTTAAATACATTCCAGAAAGTTGGGTCTGTTAAAAACATCTTAAAGTATCTTAGTCCAACCCATTCACTTCCATATACCGGACCACCAGGATAATATTTTCTAAATGCAATGATGTTTCCATACATAGGAATATATCTAAAAATCAAATAATGTGCTAAAGGTAAAATTAGCAGACTATATAACTGCCAATCTTTTCTAATTGCCTTTAAAGTCTTCTTAAAATTACTTTTTTCATTCATAGATGGTAACTCTATGAACTCCTTGTTTGTAACCTCAACATTCATAATATATCTTCCTCTCCTTTTTTAATTTATCTTTGTAAGTTTCTGGATGTCTAGTAGAACATTATTCATTTTCTTAACGTTTTCTAAAATAGTTTATTGTCTCAACAAACTATATGTATATATATTCGACGTTTTCAAAAAAAATCCTTCTAATCTATTAAACTTTTTCATGGAATTTTTTAGTATCAAGTCGGAATCCGACATACGCTTATCCTCTCATTTTATTAATAGCCTCCCACAAACCGTTTAAATACGCTATTCCTAATGCTCTATCATACAAACCATATCCTGGTCTTGCTTTTTCGCCCCATATCATTCTGCCATGATCAGGGCGCATATATCCATCAAATCCTATATCATAATAAGCTTTCATTATTTCAAACATATCAAAGGAATCGTCTGATGAAAGGTGTGATGTTTCATGAAAAGCCCTTTCTGATACAATCTTTATATTTCTTACATGAGCAAAATGTATTCTTCCTTTCTTACCAAAATATCTTATTAACTCAGGTATATTGTTTTCTGGATTAGCTCCTAATGAACCACTGCAAAGTGTTAACCCATTATATGGACTGTCAACAAGATTAATTATCTTTTCTAAATTTTCTTTATTTGTCACTATCCTTGGCAATCCAAATACAGACCATGGTGGATCATCAGGATGAATAGCCATTTTTACATCGTATTTTTCACAAACAGGGATGACATTTTCAAGAAAATATTTTAGATTATCAAATAGTTTCTCTTCATCCATATCTTGGTATAATTCAAATAGTCTTTTTAATTCTTTTAGTCTATAAGGCTCCCACCCGGGAAGCGAATATCCTCTTGAGCCAGACTCCATTTCTTGTACCAATTTAATTGGATCTAAATCTTTAATTATTCTATCATCATATGCCATTACTTCTGAACCATCTGGCAATTTTTTTGATAAGTCTGTTCGTATCCAATCGAATACAGGCATAAAATTGTAACATAATACCTTTATACCAGCTAATCCTAAATTTTTTATTGTTTCTTTGTAATTTTCTATATATCTGTCTCTCGAGGGTAGACCTAGCTTGATATCTTCATGAACATTAACACTCTCTATTACTTCGAGTTCTAGTCCAAAAGCTTCAACCTTTCTTTTTAAATCAAGTATTCTTTCTAAAGGCCACACTTCTCCTACAGGTATGTCAAATAATGCTCCAACTACACCTGTTACTCCTGGTATCTGTCGTATTTGCTCTAACGTGACGCTATCGTCATTTTCTCCAAACCATCTAAATACCATCTTCAAAGTTATCAGCTCCTTTTATAAATGTTGTAACTTGCTATCTTTCTATATGGACCATATTCCCTCTGAAAATTTCAACTTCCTCCATGGTAGGTAATCCTTCCATATCACCCTTTGTAGAAACCACAATAGCTCCAACATCATTAGCTAATCTCAGACATTCTTTTAATTCCCAACCACGCAGCAACCCCACTATAAATCCTGCATCAAATCCATCACCAGCTCCCACAGGGTCTACCTCTTTAACTTTAGAACTGGATTGATAAATAGTTTGTTCTTGTGTTACAAGCATTGCACCTTTATTACCTAATTTCAATGCTACAATTTTTGCACCCATATCTAAAAACTTTTTTGCTATACTTTCAGGTTCCGTTATCCCAAATAACATCTTACCTTCCTCTAACCCCGGCAATACAATATCTGCATATTGTGCAATATCTAAAAGTACTTTTTTATATTCATTATCTTTCCAAAGTTTCAATCTTATGTTGGGATCAAAAGATATTGTAATATTATGAGATTTTGCTATCTCTATTGCTTTGTATACCGTGGCACGACAGGTATCTGACAAAGCAGGTGTTATACCTGTTATATGCAATATTTTGGCTGAAGCTATATACCCTTCGTCCAAATCCTCTGGCACCATAAAACTAGCTGCAGAACCTTTCCTATAATAATACAACATTTGCAATTATTGAGTTTCTTTTTTCCTTAAAGTATATTCCTGTAGGGTGGTCTTCATCAATTTTTACTCCTGATACATCTACTCCCTCACTCTTTAAATTTTTAATTATGAAATTGCCAAAAGGGTCTTTACCTATTCTACTTATCCATCCTACATCAACCCCAAGCCTTCTTACACCAACAGCAAAATTTGCTTCTGCCCCTCCCCACCCTTTTTTAAAGGAAGTAGCATATTCTAAAGGAATATATTCCTCTGAAGTAAATACAACCATAGCTTCTCCTAATGTTACAACTGTTGGCATGTTTATTCTCTCCTTTTGCCATTTTATGAATTATTCACATTCTAGATATTTTCTTAGTGTTTTCCTTACTGCTCCAGGGCCAGCAATTAGTTCTTCAAAGTAGTCCTCTATTTTTTCTCCTAATCCTACTTCATAGAGATTTAATCCAAAAATGTGTTTATTTGAAAGAATGGGCTTTAGAGTGTCTTTTACTGACTCTACATCTCCTAACTTTATATTTGAAACGTGGGATTTTAAATCTTCTAATAAGGGGTCTGGACTCAATGTCATTGGTTTTCCTTCATCATCTACACCCATTAAGTATCTACACCATCCTGCTATGACAAGTGGAATGTATTTTAAATCTGTAACGTTTAAGTCTTCTCTTTGCTCGT
>JASKKI010000039.1 GCA_030154225.1 Clostridia bacterium
AAAAAAAGTTGAAGAGGCATTGTAGCTTTTTATGAAAACATTCTGATTCCTTTTAAAAGAGCCGATTTCCGGCTCTTTTTGTGTTAATTTCCTTTAATTGTAAAATAAATTAAAAAAATCACAAAGTTGTCATAAAAAGGAAGGAAAAAATCGTATTAATATAGAAAATAAAAATTATTTATATAAAAGATGGGGAATAATGGAAGATTAGCTTGAAGGGGAAGCAAAAAAAGAGAGGAGGTAAGGGAATTGAAAAAAGAGCAAAAAATACTTGTTGAAAATGGCTATGAACGTCTTGAAAAAAAGGGAGTATCCCGGCGGGATTTTTTGAAATTGTGTACTTTAAGCTGTATAGCCTTTGGTCTTGATCTTAGTTTTGCTCCCAAAATGGCAGAGATAGCAGCAGCAAATTTGACTAAGAAGCCGTTAATTTGGATGCAGGGACAAGGGTGCACCGGATGTAGCTCATCGCTGCTTTCGTCTGTTAACCCTGGATCGGAGGAAATTTTATTAGATCTGCTCTCAGTTAGATTTCATCCTACTATTATGGCTGCAGCGGGGGATCAAGCTGTGGGGTGTTTGGAAGAGAGCATAGAGAAGGGAAATTATCTTTTGGTTCTGGAAGGTTCTATTCCTACTGCTGACCCCCGCTTCTGTATGGTAGAAGGCCGGCCTTTCCTTGAACAATTTAGAAAGGCGGCATCTAAAGCAGAAGTAGTGATCGCTGTGGGTTCCTGTGCTTCCTACGGAGGTATACCCCGGGCCGGCTTAACAGGGGCAGTGGGAGCTCGGGATGTTTTAAACGGGGTGAGGGTAGTCAATCTTCCAAGTTGTCCTGTTAAACCCGATAGGCTGGTAGGTACACTTCTTTATTACCTTGGTAATAATGAGTTACCCCGTCTTGATCAACATGGTCGACCGGTAGCTTACTATCGTTATACTCTACATGATAGTTGCTACCGCAGGCTGCATTATGAACGTGGAGAATTTTTGTCCCATTGGAATGATCCCGAAACTACAGATTGGTGCCTGTATTACAAAGGGTGTAAAGGTAAGAATACTTTCACTAATTGTTCTAGCTACTGGTGGAATGATGGTGTTAATTATTGTGGTTTTGCGGGTTCACCATGTTCAGGCTGCTCTCAGCCAGAGTTTTATGAAGAGCTCTCCCCTTTATTTGCTAATCCCAAGGAGGTGAAATAGATGGCTAAAAGGATAGTTATCGACCCCGTAACCAGGATTGAGGGACACCTGCGGGTGGAAGTGGAAGTTAAAAATGGGATGGTTGTGGATGCCTGGACAAAAGGTACCATGTTTAGGGGGTTGGAACAAATTATTCAAGGGAAAGATCCCAGAGATGCTGTTTATATTACAGAACGAATCTGCGGTGTCTGCATGGCTTCCCATGGCTGGACGTCGGCTATGGCAGTTGAAAATGCCCATGGAGCTGTTCTTCCTACTGTAGCCCGGCTGATAAGAAATCTTTTAGTAGGTGCATTATGGCTGCATGATCATCCTTTACACTTTTATCATCTTTCTGTTCTGGATTACCTGGATGTTCTGGCAATTAAAGATTATCAAGGTAAAGATCAAAATCTTTTGAGCGTTAAGGATAAAATTATGAAATTGGTAGAGATGGGAGATACGGCTCCTTTAACACCCCGTTATGAGCCGGATGATTATTCAGTACGAGACCCGGAAATCGTTGCTACGGCCTTATCCCATTATTTCCAAGCTCTGAAAATTCAAGCCAAAGCTAAAAAATTATCGGCTATTCTTGGTGGAAAACAACCTCACCAATCCAGCATTATTGTAGGGGGTGTTACCGGTTATCCTAATGATGAACAATTGGAACAATTTGAGCAATTGTTAGAAGAGATCGTAGATTTTATTAAAAATATTTATGTTCCGGACGTAGTGTATTTTGCTACAGGACCTCTGCTTCCTTTGGCAAAGTCAGGTTTAGGTAAGGGTCCAGGTAACTATCTGGCCTATGGAGCTTTTCCAATGAACGATTCCGGAAAGAAAAAGCTTTTTCCTGGTGGTTTCATACAAAGTGGCCAAACTAAAATTCAGGAAATAGATGTAGCTAAAATAACTGAAGATGTTACTAGTTCCTGGTATAAAGAATCTCCAATTGCCAATCCTTGGGATAGTTTCACTGAGGTAGACCTTAATAAAAATGGTGCTTATACCTTTGTAAAATCTCCCAGATATAACGGACTTTCTTCTGAAGTTGGACCTATGTCTAGAATGTTAGTGGCAGAACATAAGCCATTTTTACAATTCATAAAGGAATATAGTATTAGACCGGGTGCCGTAGCCCGGCACTTGGCAAGAGCTCAGGAAACAATTTTGGTTGCTGATGCCATGTTTAAATGGCTTGAGGAATTGAAAGGATTACTTGAGCAACGCAAATACCTTACCGATGGAAAAGTATATATTCACGACTCCCAGCATTGGGACCCCCCCCAATCTGGAAGGGGGGCAGGCTTAAATGAAGCCCCTCGAGGTGCCTTAGGTCATTGGGTGGAAATAGAAGATCATAAAGTTAAAAACTATCAAATGGTTGTTCCTACTACCTGGAATGTTTCGCCCCGTGATAATAAGGGCATTCCCGGTCCTATAGAACAGGCTTTAATAGGTATGCCAGTGGATCCTAATAATCCCGTTAATCTGGTGCGAGTTATTAGATCATTTGATCCCTGTCTGGCCTGTGCCGTTCATGTTATTAGTTCCGAAGGTGATAGGATGATCCAAATTTAAAAATAATCGGTCATGTTTCTGAGAAGGGAGGTAATGTCCTGGGGAAAAAAGTTTTAGTACTGGGAGTAGGCAATATCTTATTAAAAGATGACGGATTAGGCCCTCTGGTTGTCCGTGAGCTACAAGAGTGTTATAAAAATCCAGACGTAACCTTTCTAGACGGTGGGACTTTAGGGTTAGACCTTCTCCCTTATCTGGAAGGCTACAACTTTTTATTAATAATAGATGCTTTTGATCTGGGGCAAAAACCGGGAAATATCTTTTATTGGGAAGGAAAAACACTAAAAGGAATTTCTCAACAGGTATCTTTTCATCAGGTGGGTGTAAAAGAACTCATCTTTGCTGCTGATTTGCTGGATTTAAATCTAGATATTGTAGTAATGGGTATTCAGGTTGAAGAGCTTTCCTGGGGGTTAGGATTGTCAGAAACAGTAAAGAATGCAGTACCCCTTTTCAAAGAAGCTGTTATTAATCAAATAAACCGGTATTTGGATACCAATGGGGCAGCAATTTAGGACCATGTCAATTATTAAATACAGCTTAAAATACCTTTTACCAAGGAGGTGATTTAAAGGGGATAAAAAGGCAAAATGAGATAGAGAACTTTTTGCCACATATAAACTAAAGGGATGGTAAAAATCATTTTCTTTACAGGGAGGTACTTAGAATGGAAAATGAAAAACGGGAACTGACTAGGAGAAGTTTTCTTACATCTGGAGCCATTGCTGCCGGCACTATAGCTGTCAGTGGCGGGCTATTTGGTGCTCTTAACCTAAACAGAAAATCTAAAGCAGAGGCTGCTCAAGTTCCGAAATACCCGTGGCCTTATGTTAGACTGGATACTGAAAAGGCTAAAGTCTTGGGTTATGAAGGGTATATGAAAAAACAGTGCTGTTATGGTGCCTTTGATGCCGTTATGGATCAGTTAAGGGAAAAGGTTGGCTACCCCTATACTGTTGTACCATCGGATATTATGGTTTGGGGGGGAACAGGAGGAGCAGGATGGGCTACACTATGTGGGGCCTTAATCGGTGCAGCTACGGCTATTAACTTTACTGTAGGGAATAAAAGCGATGTTAATAAGTTAATTAATGAATTATTTGGTTGGTATACTACTTTCCCATTCCCTGAGTATATGCCTCCAGCAGGAAAAGCAGGTAAAGTAGAAGGTAAACTACCTACCAGTGTTGCCGGATCTGTTCTTTGCCACGCTTCTGTAAGTACTTGGTGTGCAACATCAAAATATAGGGCAGAAGGTAGAGAACGGAGCGAACGTTGCGGTAGGCTTACTGCAGATGTTTCGGCTAAGACTGTTCAATTGTTAAACGACTTCCACACCAATAAATTTGCTCCAGTGTTTGAAAATACTGAGGCGGTAGAAGACTGTATGACTTGTCATGGAAAAGGCGGTACCCTAGAAAATACCCGGGGTAAAATGGACTGCATCCAGTGTCATGATGATGTGGATCCGAAAAACCTGATAGATCACATCAAGCAACAATGGCAAATTAAATAGTAGCAAAAGACTGAGTGAAAATACTATTGATAAGAATCCCCTCAGGGCATCTCTGAGGGGATTCTTTTACGCCTTCCCCTTGCGCCTTCCAAAATATATGCAATAATGGGCAATTATGATAAAGAAGGATAGAGGTTTTTTCTTTTTTATGACAAATTTAGTATAATAATTAGAGTTCTACTTATAAAGTTGGTGAAAGTTAAATGGATGAAAAACAATTAAAACCAATAATAGAAGTTTCATATTTAACTGCTGCTAATGCCTGGCGCTATAGGGCTATTCTCAGGTATTTCTATCTGCAGCATGAAAAGTTAAGGTATTACCTTTTTCCCGAGGAGCTTTTTGACTACTTACGGCAGAGTTATCACTTTGAAAAATATACAGAAGAACAGTTGCAGCAGGATTTAAATCAACTGGTTGAGTGGAAAAATTTAATTCCCCGCCAGGATACCGGCAAAGTAACAACTATCGAAGAGTTTAAAAAGAAAAAGTTTCGTTACCAGTGTACACCTTATACTATTGAAATTGAGCGTATGGTTCAAAGGTTGGAACAAAAGGGAGACTCTTTTGGCGGGTCTCTGGAAAAAAACTTGTTTGATCGCCTTTTAGATATTTTAATGAAATTTAATTCTTTGCAAAATAAGGAAGCTCTATCCAATGAGAAACTTTATTTGCTTTGGGATGAACTTTTTAGTATTTTTAAAAAATTAACAGAAAATGCTACCGATTATTTAGCCCATTTAGAGAGTGAAAAAATAGAAGAAATGATGATGACAGAAGCCTTTCTTGCTTATAAAGAAGCTCTGACCGAATATTTACGAAATTTTATGACTGCCTTACAAAGAACTTCTATCAAAATCGAAGCGGTATTAAAACAAATTTCTCCGAAATTTCTGGAGAATACGGCGGGTAAATTGGCCGATCATTATTTAAGCATTCCCAGGCTGGATGAAGTAATTACTAAAGAAGTACTTATGGAAAAGTATCTCGACCAATGGCAGGGGCTAAGTTCCTGGTTTTTAGGTTATGCAGGCAGGGAAAGTGATTTAATCTATTTACAAAACATTACTAATGAAACTGTAAGGCGGATGACCCGCTTTGCCCAGCGGTTGGGAGAAAAACATCATAATTTTAAGAGTCGTAAAAAAGATTATTTACATTTGGCTCTTCTGTTTGGAAAATGTTCAAGTATTAATGAAGCCCATGAGCTTTCAGCATGTGTTTTTGGTGTTTTTCATACCAGGCATCTTTGGACTGATAGCAAAGAAACTGAAGATATTTATGCCGAAATATGGGATGCAGCCCCTTTTGAAATCACTGTAAACCCCAGGGTTCGTAATTACCGAGAAAAAACCAGACCCCAGGCGGTAATTAGTTACCCTGAAGAAAAAGAAAATATGCTTAAGGAATATTTGTTAGAAAAAGAAGCTGAGCAAAAATTAATTGATGAAATATTGGAAAACAAGCAAATAGTATTAGCTAAAATCTCTACAACAGAGCCCTATATTCGTAAAACTTTACTTAATTGGATCGGGAAAAGTATGGGGAGTAAAGAGCGGATCGCTAAAACTGAAACAGGACATAAATTTAAATTAATTAAAGTAGATGGGCAAATGATAACCCTTAAGTGGGATGATGGATATTTAAAATTACCTAATTATGTTATACAATTTTTGGAATAGGGGTATCAACTTATGGATATAAAGGCAAAAGTGAGTTTTGATGAAATAGCAGAGGAATGTACCCGATACTTACTGGAGAATTTTTGGGTCCTGCGGGAGGAACAGCCTGAAATTTACCAGCAAATCAGACAGCGGGAAAACACCTTGCGAAGTTATTTTCTGGAAAAAATGGGCTTTAATTTAATTGTGCACCGTTATTTTATCAAGCTGGAGAAATTTCCGGTAGAGCCGGAACCCTGGATGGGTATTAAAAATTTTCAACAGGTTAGGGATTATATCCTTTTTTGCTGTTTAATGGCTTTTCTTGAGAGCAAAAATGTTGATGAACAGTTTCTTTTATCAGAACTGTGTGAAGAATTAAAAAGCATTTATCCTAAATCTGACGGGGAAGAGTTAGATTGGACCCATTATGAGCATAGAAAATCTCTGGTACGGGTACTGCAAACTGCGGCGGAATTTAGCCTGGTCAGGACCGTTGATGGTGATATTGCCAATTTTAATTATTCGGAAAATAATGAAGTTCTTTATGAGGTACCTCTGGTGGCTCGTTATTTTCTGCGTTCTTTTCCTAAAGATTTAACTGATTTTAAAATAAAAGAAGAATTTCTGGCGGTTGAAGGTTTAAATTCAGAAGAAAGTGCCGGTATGAAAAGGAGACAACGGGTTTATCGTAAGCTTTTTCTTTCTCCGGTTATGTACAGTAAAGGAAACAATGATCCTGATTTCTTATATTTACGAAATTACCGTAACCGGATTCGGGAGGATATAGAAAAACATACTGATTTTAACTTTGAACTTTATCGTAATGCAGCCCTGCTTACAGTACCGGAACGAAAAGCTATTTTTACTCTTTTCCCCGATAATAGGGCAATCTGTGATATTGCCTTACAATTTGCTTCTTTAGTGAGAGAGGAAAGAGATAAAGAAGATATACCGGTACAGTATGATGGTTCAATATGCTTGACCCAGGTTGATTTTGAAAAATGGTTAAACAAATGTAAAGATAAATTTGGCTATGGCTGGAGTAAACAGTATAGAGATGCTTCTATATCTGAAACAGCCGGAGACTTACTGCAAGTATTACTGGATTGGAATATGGCCCAGCGAGATGAAGAAACGGGAGTTATTTACTTGCGTCCTTTATTGGCCAGAATCACTGGTAAGTACCCTAAAGATTTTTTAAATAATAGTGCACCAGGGAGTGAATAATGATGAAGAAACCAAAATGGCAGTTAAATCGGGCAGGTTTATTGAATTTCTGGTATTACGATGAAGAAGAATTTAATTTTGCCGACGGCAAATTACTTCTCCGGGGAAATAACGGCTCCGGAAAATCGGTAACCATGCAGAGTTTTATCCCTGTTTTATTAGATGGACGAAAAAGCCCTGACCGGTTAGACCCTTTTGGTTCAAGGGCCAGAAAGATGGAAGATTATTTGCTGGGTGAAAAAGGTGTAGTAGACAGGGATGAACGGACAGGATACCTGTACCTGGAATATAAAAGGGCAGGCCTGGAACAATATCTGACCACAGGTATCGGTCTGCGGGCCAAAAGAAATAGTGGTATGGACTTTTGGGGTTTTCTCATTTTTGATAACAGGCGAATTGGCTATGACTTTTCTTTATATAAAAATGAATATAGCCCTGAATTAGGTAAAAACCAGAAAATTCCCCTAACCCGTACTGAATTAGAAAACCGTCTCAACGAAGGAGGAAAAGTTGTTCGCAGCCAGGGCGAATATATGGAGATGGTAAATAAACATGTCTTTGGTTTTGAAAACCTGGCCGATTATGAAGAACTTATCAAGCTGTTAATTCAGCTGAGGAGTCCTAAGCTTTCTAAGGATTTTAAACCTACCGTAATTTATGAGATATTAAATGAATCTTTACCATCCCTGTCTGATGAGGAATTGAGGCCTCTTTCAGATACTATTGAAAATATGGATCAGACCAAACAACAGTTAGAGCAATTAGAAAAAGAGCGGCGTTCTTTAAGTAAATTATGCAGGCAATATGACCAGTATAACCAGTTTATTTTAGTAGAAAAAGCAGAGGGTTTACTGAAGTCCTGGTCGGATTTGCAAAAGCTAAGTAAAAAAGAGAAAGAATTAAATTCTTTTTTAACCAGTTTTCAAGAAGAATTAAATAAACTAAAGGAAAAAATGAGAACCCTGCGGCAAGAGGATATTGTTTTAAAAGATGAAAAGAGCAAACTGGAAAAGCATGAAGTTTTTTCAGTAGAGAAAGAAAAAATTGCTCTAGAACAGAATATTACATTAGAAAAACAAAAACTTCAGCTTAAGAAAGAAACTTTACAGAAAAAGGAAGAAAATGAACTGGGGTTAAGGCACAACATAGCCCAGGAAGAAAAAAGGATTCAGGAAATTGAAAAAAACATAGTAGAAATAAGAGACGAGTTGGATAATGATGCTACTGAAGGGGAGTTTGCAGGTCATGAGCTGGCTTCTCGGGAATTTAGTGAAAAGTATCAAAATGCAGAATACGTATTTGATTTATGGAAAAAAGAAGCAAGGGATTACAGCGAGAAGCTGGAGATAATTTTACAAGTTTTGGAAGAACAGGATAGGGTCAAAGAAAAATATCAGGAAGCTGATCGGGAATTAGGGGAGGTCCGTAAAAATTTTGATTTAAAAAATAATGAAGCCAGAAAGTGGCATGATTATTTTGAAGAGGAAAAGGAGAAATTATTAGCTTCTATTCACCAGTGGCGGCAGAAAAATCAGGAGCTATTGTTGTCAGATTTGGAAATTCAGGAAATAGCCCGTTACTCTAGCCGGCTATATGAGGATTATTCTTCGGAAAAATTTAAAGAGCCGGTTATTCGGTCTTACCGGCTTCATTATAACCGGCTGCAGCAAAACCAGGTAAAGTTAGAACAACAAATCCAGGCTAAAAAAGAAGAAATCACTAGTAAAGAAGGGGAAATAGCAGAGTGGAAAAGGAAAAAAGATCCTGAACCCGAGCGACATCAGGATACTATTAAAGCTCGTCAATACCTGGATGAAAGGAATATTCCCTATTTACCTTTTTACCAGGCAGTGGAGTATCAAGATAAGGTTACCTCGGAACAAAGAGAAAGGCTGGAAGCAGCTATAAGTCAAATGGGGCTTTTGGACGCTTTAATTGTACCGGAGCAGTACCTTTCCCAAGTAGATAAAAATGATAAGGTAATAAAGCCCAATCCCCAATTTTTTAAACACACCTTAGTGGAATATTTGTACCCGACACCGGTAGAAGGAGGAGGGGTATCAGCTCAAGATATTGATAATGTTCTGCGAAGTATTTTGCTGGAGGAAGCTGGAGAAGGAGCGGCAATGTTAAAAGATGACGGCTCCTACCAATTGGCTTTATTAAAAGGACATGCC
Source organism: Clostridia bacterium (assembly GCA_030154225.1). GTDB lineage: Bacteria > Bacillota > Peptococcia > Peptococcales > BICA1-8 > JASKKI01. The sequence continues at coordinate 9,351 of JASKKI010000039.1, forward strand.
CCCGGTCAGGAAGCATCTCTATATATTGGACAGGAAGCCAGGCGGCGGTACCGGCAGCAAATGATAGCCCGGCTGACAGAAGAACTGGCTGGACTCTGGCGTCAGTTGGATTTGTTAGAGCAGGAGCAAGAAAAGATTAATGAAAGAATAAGCCGTCTGGAAAAAGAGTATCATGATTTTCCTTTAGAGACTGATGTTAAGGAAGCTTATGATACCTGGCAGCGTTTAGTTTTAGAGGCCGGATTATACCAAAAAGATGTAGAAAGTAAAAATAATAAAGTAAAAACATTACTGGAACAGCTCCGTTCCATCCAAGATAAACTGCGGGGCTTAGTTAAAGGGATGGTTTTACCTGTTACCAAAGAGGCTTACCAGACTGCCCGGATGCATATGACATCTTATTTAAAACATTTACAAGAATTAGAACTAAATTATAAGGATTTTACCAGCAGTACCAGGCTTTTAAAACAGTTTAAAAAAAATCTTACTGATACAATTGATATCATTGATGAACTTAAAGGTGAAATGAATGTGCTGCAAGATAATTTACAAAAATTCGGGCTGCAATTAGAAAAATTAGTAGAACGCTTGAATATTATGGGGGCTGAGGAAATCAGACAAAAGATCAACCAGGTTGAAAAAAGATTGCAGGAGATACCTGATGAACTTATCAATTTGCAAAATAACATTAGTAAAAAAGAAAATGGTCTGGAAAATACCCAAGCACAAATTGTAAAACTTAATCTCAAACAGAAGGCCTATGAAAAGCTATACAAACTTTGGGAAGAAGTTTTATTAGAAGAGTTAAAGCTGGGACTGGTAAAAAAAGTATCCGCTGCTCTGGAGAAAGGGGAAATAATTAAAATTGCTAGGGAAGTCAAAGAACAACTGGGAATAATTTCAAAAGACAACATAGACAGGGAAAATTTAGCCAACCGTTTGAACCAGACTTTTTATCAGGAACAGGGTGTACTGGTAGAGTACCGACTAACTCAAGAGATTATTGGTGAGCTTAAAGCTGGCTTTGATTATTCTCCAGATTTAGGTGAGGAAAGGGAAGTAATTGATTTCCTGTTTAAAGATCTAGAGTTAAAGGCCAGGAGAATACAATTATTGATGGAATATAATGGTAAAAAAGTGAGCCCTTATTATGTCTTAGAACAACTGGATAAAGATATCGAACTACAGCAGACCATTTTGAATGATAAAGACAGGGAACTTTATGAAGAAATTATTATGAACAGTGTAGGACGTATAATTCGCGGGCGGATCAACAGGGCTGAAGAATGGGTGGAAAAAATAGATGAATTAATGGGACAAAGAAATACATCCAGTGGTCTTACCTTTTCTTTACGATGGAAACCTCTTACTGCTGAGTGGGAGGATGAACTTGATACTAAAGAGTTAGTGGAATTATTGCGCCTTGATCCCCGTTTGTTGAAAGAGCAGGATATGGAACGGATAACCCAGCACTTTCGTTCTAAAATAAACAGGGCGAAAGAGATTATGGTGGAAAAGGGCTATGGAGAGACATTACACCAGATTATTAAAGAAATGTTGGATTATCGCAAGTGGTTTTCCTTTACTTTATATTATCAAAGGACCGGAGAGAAAAAGAAAGAATTAACTAATAATGTTTTTTATACTTTTAGTGGTGGAGAAAAGGCTATGGCCATGTATATACCTTTATTCTCTGCTGCTTATTCCCGCTATTTAGAAGCCAGGGAGGATGCTCCTTATATCATCTCTCTGGATGAAGCCTTTGCCGGGGTGGATGAAAATAATATCAGGGATATGTTTGATTTAGTGGAAAAACTGGGTTTTAATTATATTATGAATTCCCAGGCCTTATGGGGGGATTATGATACCGTGTCCTCCTTGTCCATTTGTGAGTTAGTTCGGCCCCAAAACGCTCCTTTTGTCACTGTAGTACGTTATTGGTGGAATGGTAAGAGAAAAGAGCTTGTTTTACCGAAAGAAAAAGCGGATAAATTTATTGCGGCAGCTAAATAAAAAATAGATTTTTTTACTGGGGGAAAATTTATGGCTGATGAAAAATTACTCCGGGAAGCAGTAGAATTTTTCCGGAACGAACCGGGCTTTAGACGGTTATTTGAACAGTTTATAAAAAATTATAAAAGCTTAGGCCGCATAGGGGGAACTGTCAAGTTAAATAACCTAACAGAGCAAGAGAAAAAAGCCTTAAGCGGGATCATGGGAACAGAGTATAATAAACAGGCGCCAGTAACTATTTCTCTCAAAGCCTTTCAAAAGGTACTGGAAAGGACTCGTTTTTCTGGTATAGAGCTCAAAGACCTTTTATTTAGTTACAGTGGTGAAAAAGTTTTAACCAACTGGGAGGAAAAAGAACATTATCAACAAGAAAAAAATGCTTTTTTCAATGATTTAGCAAACAAGTATACTTTTATTTATTGTAAGCAGTGGATTGAGTATATCAAAAATAAAGGAAAAGGTACTAGAGGGATTCATTTGGCTTACGACCAAGATCCATCCTTATTAAAAAATCAGCTGATAAATGTTTTAGAAGCTTTAGATAAATTGCCTGGTATGCAAAATTCTGAAAAAGAGTATCAAAGAATTCCTGTTTTTGCTAATGCTATTACCAAAGATCCCCATGCTTTTGATTTAAACACACAGCAGGGAAAATTTTTGGTGTCAGCCTTGCAATTTATCCGCCAACAGGAAGATAAAACTTATGAAATAAGTTCTTCTTCCAGTGTTGAAGAAATGACAGAGCTCTTAAGTTATTTTGGGCTTGTTAGGGATGATATCCTTAATTTTGCTTCATGTGCCGGAATTTTAGCTTTTAAAGAAAGTGAAAAAGAACCATTAACCTGGTGGCAAAAATGCTGGGAAGAAGGAGTAGTTACAAATGTGCCATTGAGGGAGATAATTAAAGTTGAAAGTTTTTATCCAGCCATTGCTTACTATAATAATTATAAAAATGTAGTATTTGCTGTAGAAAACTCAGGGGTTTTTTCGGAAATATTAGAAAGGTTTCAAGAACAATTACTACCACCTTTACTTTGTACTAATGGTCAATTTAAACTGGCCACCTTATTATTACTTGATGGTTTAGTTAAAAATAATACTATAATTTATTACTCGGGAGACTTTGACCCCGAGGGGTTACAAATGGCTCAACGGTTATTAGAAAGGTACCCGCAAAATGTAAAATTGTGGCATTATAACATACTTGATTTTGAAAAATGCAAGTCAGAAGTGCTTCTTACCTCATCTAGATTAAAAAAACTGGATAAAATAAATTTACCTTTATTACAACCCATAAAGGATAAAATGAAAAAGTATAAAAAAGCTGGATATCAGGAAAAATTGGTTCCCGAATTAGTAAAAGATATTGTGGCACTAATTGTGGAACCTTCCCAATTGCCACAATAGTAGAAAAGAGAGAACACTAGAAAAACTACCAAAAACAAGCTATGATAATATTTTTTTAAGAGGAGGGAATACTATAAATTAAATTAAGAGGAATTTTTGTAATAAAGGATTATTTAAAAAAACAAAAAGTGAGAAGTGACAGATGCAAAATAAATATGAACCAGCATATAGTCAACTTTTAGTAGAGGGAAAGTTATATGAAAAGGTAAGAGAAGCCAAAGAACAGCTGACCAACTGCAACTTATGTCCCCATGAATGTGGAGTTAATCGAAAAGAAAATCTTGGATTTTGCCGTGCAACAGATAAAGTAGTGGTAGCAAGCTTTGGACCTCATTTTGGTGAAGAGGCGCCTTTAGTTGGTAAAAATGGTTCTGGAACTATTTTTTTCGGGTATTGTAATATGCGTTGTGTTTTCTGTCAAAACTGTGAGCTGAGTTTTGGTGGGGAAGGTGACATAATTTCCAATGAAGATTTAGCTCAAATTATGCTAACATTACAAAATCAGTATCAATGTCATAACATAAATTTGGTTACTCCCACCCATTTTGTACCTAATATTTTAGAAGCATTGTTTATTGCTGCCCAAAAAGGATTGCACTTACCTTTAGTTTATAATTGTGGTGGTTATGAAAAAATAGAGACTTTAATTTTATTAAAAGGTGTAATAGATATATATATGCCTGATTTTAAATATCATTTAGCTGAATTTGGACAAAAATATTCTAAAGTAAGAGATTATCCTGAAAAAGTAAAGATTGCTTTAAAGGAAATGGATTTTCAGGTTGGAGGACTAAAAATAAATGAAAAGGGTGTCGCTTATCGAGGGTTAATTATCAGACATCTAATGATGCCAGGAGGCTTGGAAGATACTAAAGAAATTTTGAAATTTATTAAAGAGGAATTATCATCTGATTGCCTGGTTAATCTGATGGACCAGTATTATCCTACCCATCAAGCTTTTATATTTAAAGAAATTTCCAGAAGATTAACTTCCCAGGAATATAAAGAAGCACTTCTTTTTGCGCGAAATTTGGGTTTAAGATTAGTTAATGATTAGTTACATAGTTTAAATTCATTTTATTGCCCTAGGCAATTAATAGTGGTATAATATTTAAAAATTGAATAAAATTTCTTCGGGGCAAGGTGAGAAAGTTTTTTAACTTTCGATTCCTGACCGGCGGTAAAGCCCGCGAGCCATATGGCATGAACCGGTGAAATTCCGGTGCCGACAGTAAAGTCTGGATGAGAGAAGAAACCATTCCATTACTATTTGTATTTGTGATGGGTAATATAATTTATGGATTTTTAGCTCCTGAAGAATTTTTCAGGAGCTTTTCTTTTACTTAGTTTAAAATGGGGGGACCAATATGAAAGAAATTTATATGGAGTTGGCCTTGGATTTAGCTCAAAAAGCATTGGGGAAAACAAGCCCTAATCCATTGGTTGGAGCAGTTGTTGTAAATAACAACAAAATTGTTGGACAAGGTTATCATGTTAGGGCAGGAAATCCCCATGCTGAAAAAATGGCTTTAAAGGAAGCTGGTGAAAAAGCTCAAGGTGCTGATTTGTATGTTACTCTAGAGCCCTGTAATCACTATGGTCGTACACCACCTTGTACCGAGGCAATAATTGAAGCAAAAATAAAAAATGTCTATATAGCTACCTTAGATCCCAATCCACTAGTAGCCGGCAAAGGGGTAAAACGTTTAAAAGATGAGGGTATTAATGTTGTGGTAGGCATTAAAGAAAAAGAAGCTCAATTATTAAATGAAGTGTTTTTTAAATATATTACCACCGGTTTACCCTTTGTTGCACTAAAGGCCGCTTGTTCATTAGATGGTAAAATTGCCACCAGAGAAGGTCATTCTCAGTGGATTACCGGAGAGAAAGCCAGGGAGTATGGTCATAAGTTGAGGAATACCTATGATGCAATTATGGTGGGAATTGGTACGGTTTTGGCTGATGATCCTAGGTTAACCTGTCGTTTAGAAAATGGAAGAGATCCTATTCGAATAATAATTGATAGCAAACTCTCCATTTCACCTGATGCCCAAATTCTTAATTTAAAATCTTCAGTTCCCACTCTTATTGCCACCACTCAGGGGGCTCCCTTAATTAAACAAAAAGAATTAGCAAAAAAAGCAGAAGTTTTAATAGTTAATGAAGGGGACAAGGTTGATATATTACAACTTTTAAAGATTTTGGGTCAAAGGGAAATTACTAGTATATTAGTAGAAGGTGGAGCAACCTTAAACGGGACATTGGTTAATCAGAGATTAATAGATAAATTTTATTTGTTTTATGCTCCAATACTTATAGGTGGTTTGGCAGCACCAGGATTTATGGGAGGAATAGGATGCGCCAGATTAGAAAATGCGCTCAAGCTAAAGAACATTACTATCCAGACCATTGGTTCTGATTTCTTAATAACAGGTTATCCAGATGTTTAATAACAAGGGGGTGGGCAATTGTTTACAGGTTTAGTTGAAGAGTTAGGTACAATCAAAGCCATCAATAACGGCCCGGCATCATCGTTATTAAAAATTACAGCCAAGACTGTACTTCAAGATGTTAAAATAGGAGACAGTATAGCCGTTAATGGGGTTTGCCTAACAGTAGTTAATTTTACCGGGGGAGATTTTGAGGCTCAAGTTATGGCAGAAACATTAAAAAAGACTAACTTAAGGGATTTAAAAATTGGGGATAAGGTTAATCTGGAACGGGCTCTACGCATGGGTGACCGGTTAGGTGGCCATCTGGTTAGTGGTCATGTGGATGGTGTGGGACAAATAATTGAACAAACAAAACATGATATTGCCATAGTAACGAGAATTAAAGCACCGGATGATGTTTTGAATTATTTAATACCTAAAGGTTCTGTTAGTGTAGATGGTATTAGCCTAACGGTGGTTGATGTTAATGATCGTGATTTTACTATATCTTTAATTCCGCACACTATGTCTATAACTACTTTGGGGATAAAAAAGGTTGGTGATTATGTTAACTTAGAATCTGATATGATAGGTAAATATGTTAAGAGATTTATTAATAATGAGTCAAAACTTGATAAAAGAAAGGATCTATCTTTGACTTTTCTTGCTGAAAATGGATTTTTATAAAAGAGGGTGAAAAAAATGGATCAAAATATTAAGTTTAATACCATTGAAGAAGCATTAGAAGATATAAAAGCAGGCAAAATGATTATTGTTGTTGATGATGAGGATAGGGAAAATGAAGGTGACCTGGTAATGGCTGCTGATAAGGTCACACCGGAAGCTATCAACTTTATGGCTACCTTTGGCAGGGGACTTATCTGTCAGCCTATAGTTGGTGAAAGATTAGATGAGCTGGAAGTCTATCCCATGGTTAAAAACAATACTGATACTTTAGGTACTGCTTTTACTGTATCTATTGATGCTGTAGAAACCACTACCGGTATTTCTGCTTATGAAAGAGCATTAACTATTAAAAAGGTTTTAGATCCTACTACTGAACCTAGTGATTTAAGGAAACCAGGACATATATTTCCTTTAAGATACCGTGAAGGTGGTGTTTTAAAAAGGGCAGGACATACTGAAGCCTCTGTTGATCTAGCCAGGCTTGCCGGTTGCTATCCTTCAGGGGTAATCTGTGAGATTATGGCTGAGGATGGAACCATGGCCAGGGTCCCGCAACTGATGGAATTTGCTAAGCAACATAACCTTAAAATTATAACTATTGCAGATTTAATCAAATATCGTAGGCAGTTTGAAAAACTTGTTCAAAAAGTTGAAGAGGTTGATATGCCTACCAAATATGGAGAATTTAAATTACATGCTTATGAAGAAGTTTTAACCGGTGAGGGTCATGTAGCTTTAGTCAAAGGTGAAGTAAAGGGTGAAGAGCCTGTTCTGGTTAGGGTCCATTCCGAATGTTTAACAGGTGATGCTCTTGGTTCATTAAGGTGTGATTGTGGTGACCAGTTAGGTATGGCTCTAAAAACCATAGAAAAAGAGGGTAAAGGTATTCTTCTTTATATGCGGCAGGAAGGAAGGGGAATAGGTTTATTAAATAAAATAAGAGCTTATCGACTACAGGATGAAGGTAAAGATACAGTTGAGGCCAATGAACTTTTAGGGTTTCCCGCAGATTTAAGGGATTATGGGATCGGAGCCCAGATTCTAGTTGACTTAGGGATAAAAAATATCAGGCTAATGACCAACAATCCCCGGAAAATTGCAGGTTTAGAGGGGTATGGTTTGAAAGTAGTGGAAAGGGTTCCTATAGAAATATGTCCTGTTTGTAGTAATGTAAAATACTTAAAAACCAAACAGGAAAAACTTGGTCATCACTTTACCTGGGAAAATGAACATGTAAGCAAATGATTATTGAGGAGGAATTTAAATGGTTAAAACATTTCAAGGAAAATTAACTGCTGAAGGATTGAAGGTTGGTATTGTAGTAGCCCGTTTTAATGAATTTATAACTAATAAACTTTTAGGTGGGGCTTTGGATGCTTTAGAAAGGCATGGTATAGATACTCAGAATATAGACATAGCCTGGGTTCCCGGTGCTTTTGAGATACCACTGGTAGCTCAAAAAATGGCCGAGAAAGAATATGATGCCGTTATTTGCCTGGGAGCGGTAATAAGGGGAGCAACACCTCATTTTGATTATGTTAGTTCAGAAGTTACCAAAGGGGTTGCTCAAGTGGGGCTGAAATCTCAAAAACCTGTTGTTTTTGGAGTACTTACAACAGATACCATTGAACAAGCAATAGAAAGGGCTGGAACAAAGGCAGGAAATAAAGGTTTTGAAGCAGCCGTTACTGCTATCGAAATGTGTAACCTTCTTAAAGAAATAAATTATTAAATAAAAGGTTAGTAAAATGTTTCGGGCTGTCCTATAGCCCGAAATATTTTGTTTTCAGACTAAAAAGAGAAAAATTATAATGATAAAGTTAGTTGCTAAAGTGATTTTTTTTTTACGTTGGAAATAATAATCTTGAGTTTTCGAAAACAACAGAAAAAAGCAACATGGATGTGAGAATAATGTCAATAATTTATCTTTTGACAACTTTATTAAATAATATGGGTTTGATAATTGTCCTGGCAATAATACTCTCCCGGTTAACTATTTTTAAAAGATTGGTTACCAAGCAGAATATTACTTTTAAAGAAAAAATTCTGTTAGTGATTATATTTGGAGTTTTTGGGATATTAGGTACCTACTTTGGAGTCAGGGTAAAAGGTGCAATAGCTAATTCCCGAGTAATCGGGGTTCTGGTAGGAGGATTACTGGGAGGTCCTGTAGTAGGTCTGGGGGCAGGATTTATTGCTGGTTTTCACCGCTGGGCCTTTGATATTGGAGGTTTTACGGCAGTTGCTTGTGCTATTTCCACTTTTGTAGAAGGTGGTATAGGTGGGTTTGCCCATAAATATGTAAAAGACCATAAACACATGTGGCCTTTTGCTTTGATGCTTGGTATTTTTGCAGAACTTACCCAAATGTTAATAATTTTGGTAGTAGCTAAACCTTTTACAGAAGCACTAGCTCTTGTTAAAATTATTATCTTACCGATGGTTACTGTTAATTCCCTTGGGATTGCGTTATTTATTGCCGTTGTGGAAAATATTTTTACGGAAGCATCTAAAATTAAAGCTGCTCAAGCCCAATTAGCTTTAAGTATAGCAGATAAAACCCTCCCCTATTTTAGAAAAGGTTTAACCTATAAAAATGCCAGGGCAGTGGTTGATATTATTTATAATATGACAGACCTGGCGGCAGTGGCTATTACGGATTTAAAACAGATAATTGCCCATGTAGGTTTGGGTGAAGACCATCATCTTTCCGGGCATGAAATAAGGACTGTTTTGACAAAAGAGGTAATTAGAACAGGAGTTCATAAAGTAGTGCAAAATAAAAAGCTTATTGGTTGCAGTTACCAGAAATGCGTCCTGGGATCAGCCGTAATTGTACCCTTAAAGGAAAACGAAAAGGTAATTGGTACCCTCAAATTATATAAAACCGGCGAAAACAGTATTTCATCAGTTGAAGAAGAACTGGCTTTAGGGATGGCTCGTTTATTTTCTACCCAATTGGAACTGGGTAAAATAGATAGACAAGCTCAATTACTGGCAGATGCTGAGTTGAAGGTTTTACAAACCCAGGTAAATCCACATTTTTTGTTTAATGCTATAAATACAATTATGTCCTTTTGCCGGACAGACCCTGAAGAAGCCAGGGTTCTATTAAGGTATTTGGGGGATTATTACCGCCGAAATCTGCATGATAAGGATTTTATCCAACTATCAGAAGAAATTAACCATATTAAGGCCTATTTGGCTATTGAAGAGGCAAGATTTAGTGATAAAATACAGGTCATAATTAATATTGAACCTGATATTTATGACTTTCCAGTTCCCAGCCTAATTCTCCAGCCTATTGTAGAAAATAGTATAAAACATGGTTTATTACCTAAACAAAAAGGTGGAAAAATAATAATTAACGGTAAAAAGAATGGGGAAGAAATTAAAATAACTATTTCTGATAATGGGGTGGGATTTGATACAAGTCAATTAGCAAACTTATTAGATGATGATAAGTATCAAAGTATAGGTTTGAAAAATGTAAACAGTAGGCTTATCAATATTTATGGCAGTGATTATGCCTTAAGTATTGATAGTACCAAAGGCCAAGGAACCATTGTGGAAATAAGGATACCTTTGAGGAGGACAGATGATGAAAATAAAAGCCATTGTTGTTGATGATGAGGCTCCGGCTAGAAGTGAATTAATTTATTTAATAAATAAGATTGGTGGCATTGAAGTCTGTGGTGAAGCATCTGGGGCTGTTGAAGCTTATGAAAAAATCAGTGAATATGAACCCCATTTAGTCTTTCTGGATATTGATATGCAGCCCATTAATGGAATTACTCTAGCCAGACAGTTACAAGAAAAGGATGATCCTCCATTTATAATTTTCGCTACCGCATATAATAATTATGCCCTTGATGCTTTTGAAATCAATGCTGTTGATTATATTATCAAGCCATTTTCGGAAGAAAGAATTAAAGCTACTATTCAGCGAGTAATAAAAGAGATTGAGGATCATAAATTTCATAAAGAAAATGGTACCAAGGAAATTTCTAAGATAATAGAACAGGCAATTAATAAAAAAACACAGGAAAGAATACCTGTCTGGAAAGATAATCGTATTATTTTACTGGATCCGGCTGATATTATTTTTATTGTTACAACAGAAGGGAAAAAAACCATATTTAAAACCATTAATGGTGAATATGAGACTAATTATTCAATAGGAGAAATTGAGGAAAAGTTACCAGCAGGCCAGTTTTTCCGGCCCCATCGGAGTTATCTGATAAACTTGAACTATATTAAAGAAATAGAACCCTGGTTTCATAATACCTTTCAGTTGGTGATGGCCAAGTATGAAAATGAAAAAATTCCCGTTTCCCGAAACCAAACAAAAGAATTCAAAAAGTTAATTAATTTACCAAGGTGATTATACCATTCATGATTGGATACAGCCCTTTTAGGGGCTTTTTTTATGCATTTTAAGTTAAGGAGCCTGACTATATTTACAAAATATTTTATTATTAAAATAAACTTGAACATAATTATTAAGGGAGAAGGTGTTTGAAATGCTTACATTTATTATCTCAGTTGTTATTCTAATCGGAGGTTATTTTATTTATGGAAAAGTAGTTGAAAAAGCTTTTGGTGTAGACCCTAATCGACCAACCCCTGCCTGCAAAATGGCTGACGGTGTAGACTATGTACCAATGGATAATAAGCGGACTTTTCTAATTCAGTTTTTAAATATTGCTGGATTAGGGCCTATTTATGGGGCTATCGCCGGTGCCCTGTGGGGACCTGTTGCATTTTTGTGGATAGTTTTTGGAGCTATTTTTGCCGGGGCAGTTCATGATTTCTTTTCCGGTATGCTCTCTGTAAGGCATAATGGAGCTTCTGTTTCCGAAATCGTTGGCATATATTTGGGTACTTCAGCAAAGCAAGTTATGCGTGTTTTTTCAATTATTCTTCTAATCTTAGTGGGAACAGTATTTATGCTAGGTCCGGCTAAATTGTTAGCCAGTTTAACTCCAGATAGTATGACCACAAATGTCTGGTTAGCAATCATTATAGTTTATTATTTTTTGGCTACCATTCTACCTGTAGATAAAATAATAGGTAAGTTATATCCTCTCTTTGGCGCAGTGCTTCTTATAATGGCAGTAGGAATTATAGGTGGTCTTGTTATTAAAGGTTATGCATTACCCGAGTTAAGTCTAACTAATTTGCACCCTAAAAGTTTACCATTATGGCCATTATTATTTATTACCATTGCCTGTGGTGCTATCAGCGGTTTTCATGCAACCCAGTCACCTATGATGGCCAGATGTATAACCAATGAAAGCCAGGGAAGAAGAGTATTTTATGGAGCTATGATTGCAGAAGGTATAGTGGCGTTAATCTGGGCAGCTGCTTCTATTGCCTTTTTCCACGGAACAGAAGGATTAGCAGGAGCTTTAGCTGATGGAGGCCCAGGTGTAGTGGTACACACTATTTCAACCAGTCTCTTGGGAACCATTGGTGGTATTTTAGCTATGCTAGGTGTTATCGCCTGTCCCATTACTTCCGGTGATACTGCTTTTAGAAGCGCCCGTTTAACTATTGCTGATTCCTTTAACTTTAAACAAAGTAAGACAGTAGCACGATTACAAATCGCCATACCTCTATTTGTCATAGCATTCTTAATTTCTCGAGTTGATTTTAATATTATCTGGCGTTACTTTGCATGGTCCAACCAAACCCTGGCTATGATTGTTCTTTGGACTGCAGCAGTATACCTTAAAAACATTGGCAAAAACTTCTGGATTGCTTTAGTACCTGCCACCTTTATGACTGCAGTAACAGTAACTTATATCTTTCAGGCACCGGAAGGACTTAGCTTATCAACAACAATTTCTTATCCTATCGGTATTGGAGCAGCAGTAGTAGCTTTACTTGGTTTCTTAATTCCTAAAGTTAAAAAAGTTGTTTTTGAGCAGTAACATTAAGCCCTACCATGTTTGGTAGGGCTTTTTTTCAAGTTTTTTTAATGAATTTTTTTTCTTTATAAATAAAATTAGGCATTATTACAGAAGGTAGGAAAGGATTTAAAAGTATTTTCTCGAAATACTTTATAGATCTTTTTTAAGAAGGGGATGAAATTAATGATTAAAAGAGCTGGAGAATTAAAAAAAGAGGTTATCCAGGGATTAAAGGGTGGTAAGGGTGAGCTAGAATTAGTTCATTTTTTAGAAGTAGATAAAAACGAATTTAATGGTAAGGGGCGACTTTTTGGTAAAATTACTCTTAAACCAGGGGATTCCATTGGTTTTCACAAGCATGAAGGAGATGCTGAGACTTATTATATACTTAGTGGTGAGGGTATTGTAGATGATAATGGTACTAAAACAAAAGTTAAAGCTGGTGACTTAATTTATACTCCTAATGGAGAAAGCCATTCCATTGAAAATACCGGTGATGTTGATTTAGAATTTATTGCTTTAATTTTATATGTTTAAATATAGGTGATCTAAAATTATAGGACTAAT
>JASKKI010000040.1 GCA_030154225.1 Clostridia bacterium
CCTTACTAAATTTTTTGCCATTCCCGGTCTCAGGTTAGGAGCGGCAATCTCCCATCCTGAATTAACCAGTCAGTTTGAAAAAATTAGGGATCCTTGGAACATAAATGTTTTTGCTCAACTGGCCGGTATAGTAGCCTTAAATAATCGGGAATATATAAAGAATACCTTAGGATTTTTTAGAGAAGAAAAACATTTCCTATATAATAAATTAAAAGAAGTAAAAGGAATAACTCCTTTTAAACCCAGTGCTAATTTTATTTTAATAAAACTTTCTGAGTCTAATTCTTCCAGTCAAGTTTGTAGAGCACTGGCCCGAGAAGGTATTTTAGTCCGTAATTGTAATACCTATCCCCTTTTAGGTGAACATTATATCCGTATTGCCATTAAAAATAGAAAAGATAATTTACAATTAATTGAAAAGTTAAAAGCGGTAATAAGGTGATGAAGGTGTGATAAAATGACTAAAATTATTTTTGTTCGACATGGACAAACCTTATGGAATGACCTTGGAAAATACCAAGGTCATACTGATATTCCTTTAAGCAAATTAGGCATAGAACAGGCCTATAAAGTTGCCAAGCGTCTGAAAAATGAACAGGTTAATGTTATCTATGCCAGTGATTTAAAAAGGGCTAAACATACTGCGGAAATAATTGCCATTGAGCATAATAATATACCTGTAATAACTATGTCCCAGTTTAGAGAAATTAATTTTGGAGAATGGGAAGGAAAGACATATCAAGAAATTAGTAAATTATATCCTGATTTATTACAAATCTGGCTAACAGAACCTGAAAAATTAATAATTCCCCAGGGTGAAACCTTTCAAGAAATGTTAACTAGAGCCTGGTCCGGCTTAAATTATATTTTAGCTAATCATAAGGATGAGACTGTAATTTTAGTTGCCCATGGAGTAACAATTGGTGCCATAATTTGTACTATTTTAGGAATTAAATTAAATAATTTGTGGAGAATAAAACAGGGAAATACAGGTATAAGTATAGTAGAGTTTTATAATAATAAAGGTATTTTAACATTATTTAATGATACCTACCATTTACATATTTCATAAGGACTGGATTAAGATGTTGAAAAAAAAACCGTTTTGGAAAAGAATAAAGTTTTTACTTAACCTTCCCAAAAGCTTGCCTTTAGCCTGGAAATTATTACAGGATCAGCGGTTACCACTACAAAATAAATTATTTTTTGTAGGGTTATCACTAGTTTATTTACTTTTACCATATGACATTATTCCTGATATACCATTATTAGGTCAGTTTGATGACTTTACAATTTTTATGTTTTTATTTAACTGGTTTTTAAACAAGGTTCCTGATGATATTTTAAGAGAATATGGTTGGGAAAAAGAATAAGATTGAGGGGATAAAATGGGTAGATTATTTTTAATATTTACATTAGTTCCTTTGATAGAATTGGCTTTATTAATTAAATTAGGACAATACCTGGGAGCTCTTCCAACAATTTTTTTAGTAATAATAACCGGTGGAATTGGAGTATTCCTGGCTAAAGATCAAGGACTTATGGTTTTAAGTAAAATCCAGTATGATTTACAGCAGGGGATTTTACCCGGTGACTCCTTACTAGATGGTCTATTAGTTTTAGTCGGATCCGTCTTATTGATTACTCCCGGATTAATTACTGATATTATTGGTTTTTTGTTACTTCTTCCCTTTTCCAGAACTGTAGTCAGGAAATTCTTAAAGATAAAACTGAGAAATTTAATTGATGAAGGTAAAGTTAATATATATTTAAGAAGATTCTAGTGCTTGTTATTAATATTTATGATATAATCATAGCTAAAAATTAGTCAGGGGGATTTACTGTGGATTCTAAATTTTCTAAGATAGGTTTTACTTTTGATGATGTATTGTTAGTTCCTGCTAAATCAAATATTTTACCTAAAGATGTTAATATCACCACTAGATTAACTAATAGCATTCCTTTGAACATACCATTGATCAGCGCAGGGATGGATACTGTTACCGATTCTCGGTTAGCTAGAGCGATGGCCCGGGAAGGTGGAATGGGGATAATTCATAAAAACATGTCAATTGAACAACAGGCCAGTGAAGTAGATAAAGTCAAACGTTCGGAACACGGTGTTATAACCGATCCCATCTCCTTAAGTCCTACCCATACTATAAGCGATGCCCTAGAGATGATGGCTAAATATCATATTTCAGGGGTACCTATTACTGAAAATGGAAAATTGGTTGGTATTATCACTAATAGGGATTTACGATTTGAAACCAATTATAGCAAACTAATTAAGGATGCTATGACCAAAGATGGGCTGGTCACAGCACCTATAGGTACAACTCTAGATGAAGCCAAGAAGATCTTACAGCAGCATAAAGTAGAAAAACTACCTTTGGTTGATGATAATTTTAACCTAAAGGGATTAATTACCATTAAGGATATTGAAAAAGCCAAACAGTATCCCAATTCCGCTAAAGATGCCCAGGGTCGTTTACTTGTAGGAGCAGCAGTTGGTGTAAGCAGTGATACAATGCAGAGAGTAGCTGCTTTAGTAAAGGCTAAGGTAGATGTAATTGTTGTTGATACTGCCCATGGACATTCTCAAGGTGTAATAGATACTGTAAGAAAAATTAGAGAAAAATATTCCCAATTGCAAATAATAGCAGGTAATGTAGCAACGGCCCAAGCAACCAGAGACTTAATAGAAGCAGGTGCTGATGCTGTTAAAGTAGGTATTGGACCAGGTTCCATCTGTACCACCCGGGTAGTAGCAGGTGTAGGGGTTCCTCAACTTACCGCCATTTATGATTGTGCCCAGGAAGCAATGAAACATAATATACCCATCATTGCCGATGGTGGTATCAAGTTCTCCGGTGATATTGCCAAAGCAATTGCCGCTGGTGCAGATGTAGTAATGATTGGCAGTCTGTTTGCCGGTACTGAAGAAAGTCCAGGTGAAATTGAAATTTACCAAGGTAGAAGTTATAAAGTTTACAGGGGTATGGGTTCCTTGGGAGCTATGAAAGAAGGTAGTTGTGACCGTTATTTTCAAGAAAATATACCTAAATTAGTACCAGAAGGTGTAGAAGGTAGGGTACCTTACAAAGGACCATTATCTGAAACTATCTATCAACTGATGGGTGGTCTTAGAGCTGCCATGGGTTACTGTGGAGCAAAAAATCTTCCAGATATGAAAAAAGCTCAATTTATCCAGCAAACCAGTGCAGGATTAAAAGAAAGTCATCCCCATGATGTGTATATAACTAAAGAAGCTCCCAATTATAGGGTTTAAAGAAGGCTAATCTTAGTCTTCTTTTTTTTTACATAAATGAATAAACATAAATATGAAGTTATTTGAAAGGAGTTGATGAGTATTTCTACCATATTATTTTTTTCCAGGAAAAGTCTAGCAAAATTTGTTTTAATAACAATTATCATTGTTTGTACATTAGGTGTATTCAGAGAGCCTATATTTGACCAGGCAAACCAGGCTCTAGGTGTCCTTGTACCTGGATCTAAATTAAAACCCATTTATTATGTTGATACTCAGGAAAAGAAAATTGCAATTAGCTTTGATGCTACCTGGGGAGCTGAATATACACCAAAAATACTGGATATTTTAAAAAAATATAATATTAAAACAACTTTTTTCTTAACTAATATCTGGTTAAAAGAATATTCAGATGTAGCCAAACAAATTCGCCTGGCTGGTCACGAAATAGGAATGCACAGTGTAACCCATCCCCATCTTAACCAACTTTCAGAGGAACAAATAGTCAGTGAATTACAAGGTAATGCTAAAATGATTGAAGAAATAACAAAATTTCAGGCAAAGTTATTCCGACCTCCATTTGGTGAATATAATAATAAAGTAATTAGAGTGACAGAAAGTTTAGGTTATATACCCATTCAGTGGAGCATTGATTCTTTAGACTGGGTAGAAAAAATGACAAAACAAGATATAGTTAATAGAGTTACTAAAAGATTGCATCCCGGTGCCATAATTTTATTTCATAATAATGGTAGGTATACTGCAGATGCTTTAGAAGAAATTATTCAATATATTTTAAAACAAGGTTACATTATTTTACCCATTTCAGAACTTATATATAAGGAAGATTATTTTATCGATCATCAGGGTGCTCAAAAACTTAAAAAAATAAATTAGAAGGATTTCCCATGGAGATCCTTTTATTTTTTGGGAAAGACTAAAAAGAGATATTTTACAAAAAGGAGAAGTGAGTTATGATAATAGATAAACAAAAAATTGGCTTGGAAAGGGCTCTAGAGCTCAAAGAACGTATAATTGATTATCTAGCTGTTAAAGATAAAATACCAACAGGTACTACTAAAAAAGATATAATTAACGAAAATAAAGAAAGAATAAAAAAAATTTATAATTGTACAGAAGAACAATGGAATGACTGGAAATGGCAGATGAATAACCGGATTACTAAAGTAGAAACTTTAAGTAAAATAATAAATTTAACTGAAGAAGAACAAAAAGACATAATGATTATAGGTGAAAAATTTAGATGGGCATTATCCCCTTATTATGCCAGTTTAATAGATCCAAATAATCCTGAAGATCCTATTAGAAAACAGGCTGTACCTCATGCTTTGGAAGAATGTGATCAGCTGGGTAAAGATGATCCTATGGGAGAAGAATTTACTTCCCCAGCACCAAATATAACCCGGAGATATCCCGATCGATTAATAATAAATGTTACCAATCAATGTGCTATGTATTGCCGACACTGTCAACGCCGGAGAAATATTGGCGAATTAGATGTTAATAAAACCCGGCGACAACTGGAACCGGCCTTAGAATATATAAGGAAAACTACTGAGATTAGAGATGTATTGATTACCGGTGGGGACGCATTAATGTTATCCAATAAAAGTTTGGATTGGCTTTTAACAGAGTTAGATAACATTAAACATGTTGAAATAAAAAGGCTGGGAAGCAGAACATTGGTTACATTACCCCAGCGTATTACTCCTGAACTATGTGAAATACTGGGTAGACACCATCCTCTATATATAAATACTCAATTTAATCATCCTCAGGAAATAACAGAAGATGTTTATAAAGCTACTGATTTGTTAACAAGGGCTGGAATACCTTTAGGGAATCAAGCTGTTCTTCTCAAAGGTATTAATAATGACCCACATGTTATGAAAAAATTGAATCATGAACTTTTAAAAGTTAGAATAAAACCTTACTACATATTTCATGCTAAAGCAGTAACAGGAACATCTCATTTTATAACTAGAGTCGAAGATGGAATAGAAATAATGGAAAAATTGAGGGGGTACACATCGGGTCTGGCTATACCTACATATATTATTAATGCTCCTTTAGGCCAGGGTAAAACACCTATCTTACCGGAATATCAAGTTTCCCAAAGTAAAGATTCCATTACTATAAGAACTTGGGAAGGGAAAACAATTAAATACCCTAACAAATAGTGCTAATACTTAAAAAACGAGTATCTAGGTACTCGTTTTTTAATAACTTATAGCTATTTTCTTTAAAAGGTTTATTTTTTCCAAGGCTTTACCAGTACCCCTAGCCACACACGTTAAGGGGTCGTCAGCTATTAAAACCGGCATGTTAGTTGTCTTGCTTATTATTTTATCAATATTTTTTAATAAAGCCCCTCCTCCCGCCAGCATCATACCTGTTTCCATAATATCGGCGGCTATCTCCGGTGGTGTTTTTTCTAAAGTGGATCTAATGGCTTCAATAATCCTGTTAATAGGTTCCACTAATGCTTCCGATATCTCTTTAGCGGTGATATCAATACTATTTGGCAGACCGGTTGCTAAATTTCTACCCTTGATTGTATAAGTAACTGTTGGGTTGGGGTCAGTTGCATAACCAATATGGATTTTGGCTTGTTCGGCAGTGCGATCTCCTATTTCCAAGTTATAGGTTCGTTTCATATACCTAATTATAGCTTGATTCATTTCATCACCACCTATCCGGAGAGATTTACCAACCACAACACCCCCGAGGGAGATAATAGCCACCTCCGTTGTTCCACCCCCGATATCTACTATCATATTTCCTGTAGGTTCATGAACATTCATTCCTGCCCCTATAGCAGCAGCAACCGGTTCTTCAATAATAAAAGCTTCTTTAGCCCCGGCCTGCTGAGCTGCTTCAATAACAGCTCTGCTTTCAACCTGGGTTATTCCTAAAGGAACACCAATAAGGACTCTTGGTCTTACAATACCCATACCTTTAAAAGTTTTGGAAATAAAATATTTTAACATTATTTTAGTAATGTTAAAGTCGGCAATTACACCATCTTTTAAAGGTCTAATGGCAGTAATGTTGCTGGGTGTTTTACCAATCATCGCTTTAGCTTCATTTCCAACAGCAAGGATATCACCAGTATGAGCATGGATAGCAACAACAGATGGCTCCTTTAAAACTATACCCTTTCCTTTTAAAAAGACTAAAGTATTAGCTGTTCCTAAGTCTATACCTATATCTTTGCTAAGACCTATCCTAAATGTAAAAGTAGGTTTTCTTTCTTTTTTCCCCATTACTAGCACCCCATTTTAAAATCAATTAATATTCATATTTTTGTCTAAAGTAGTATTTGTAAAAATTGCAGAAAGTATAAATATTAGTCTAGTTATTAGTGGTTAGTTAGGCCACTTAAAAATACCATTATACACACAAGCTACAAAGTCGTTATAGGTAATCTTTTATTAGCTATTCAGTAGACTACTTTTTTGGTAAAATATATTTAATGACTAGGAGGTGAGAACTTTGACACTATTAATAGGAACAATTTTTCTAGTGCAAATTTTCTTGCTAGTCTTTATACTTTCGAACATAGAGAAACCGCTCAAAAAATGAAAAGTTGAATACTGAACACCATCATTAAAATCCACCAAATTCAGGTGGATTTTTTAATAAAATTTAATAGATTTTATTCTTAAATATTATTGCAAAATCTACAAAATTGTGTTGTAATAATATCATTGTGAATAGGAGGTGGTTTAAAATGCAGCATATTGAACAAAATAAAACACCATTATTTGATGCTTTGATGAATTATGTTAATGAACAAACTATACCTTTTCATGTACCTGGACATAAACAGGGAAGAGGAAATCAGGTATTAACTTCTATACTTGGACAGACGACCATGGCTATGGATTTAACCTGTATGGAAGATTTAGATAATATATGTAATCCTAAAAATGTAATTAAAGAAGCTGAAAAGCTGGCTGCAGCTGCTTATAAAGCGGAAAATGCCTTTTTTCTAGTTAATGGAACCACTTCCGGAATTCAGGCCATGATTATGAGTGTTTGTAATCCCGGTGATAAAATCATCTTACCCAGAAATGCTCATAAATCTGCTATAGGTGGTATTATTTTAAGTGGTGCTCATCCCATATATATAGATCCTGAAATAGATCCATTTTTAGGGATTGCAATGGGAGTGACTCCTCTTAAAGTAAGGGAAGCTTTAGAACTACATCCTGATGCTAAAGCTATATTTGTCATTAACCCCACCTATTATGGTGTTGCTTCTAATTTAAAAGAAATAGTTAAGATTGCCCATAGTTTTAATATCCCGGTTTTAGTGGATGAAGCCCATGGTGCCCATTTAGCTTTTCATGATAAATTACCACTATCTGCCATGGAAGCAGGGGCAGATTTAGCAGCTTCCAGTACCCATAAGCTGGTTGGGTCTTTAACACAAAGCTCTATTTTATTGCATCAAGGGAAATTAATTAATCCTGAATATGTAAAAGCTGTGCTGAATTTGACCCAAACAACAAGTCCATCATATATTTTAATGGCTTCCTTAGATGTGGCCAGAAAAGAAATAGCATTAAATGGTAGAGAACGTATAGAAAAAGCAATTGCTTTAACTAATAAAGCTAAAAAAGAACTTAATCAAATTGAAGGTATTTATGTTCTAGATACTGATATTTTGGATAATAATGGGAAATATTCCCTGGATCCAACAAAATTAGTGATTAATGTTAGAGATTTAGGCTTTTCCGGATATGAAATTGAAAGAATTTTAAGGAAAAAATATCATATCCAATTGGAACTTTCTGATTTATATAATATTATCGCCTTAATAACTATTGGTGATGATGAACACACTTTAAATGCTTTTATAACTGCTTTTAAAGAAATTGTTTCTTCCCGGCCTGTTAATAAGGTAGTCAGGTATGCTATGGATTTACCTAATTTACCTGAACAACAGGTGTTACCCAGACAGGCGTTTTATGGAGAAACCCATATGGTTCCATTAACAGATGCTGAAGGGGAAATAAGTGCCGAAATGATTATGGCTTATCCTCCCGGTATACCTTTAATTTGCCCTGGAGAGAGAATTACTAAAGAAATTATTGAATATATTCAACTTCTTCACACTGAAGAAGCAGAATTACAGGGTACTCAAGATCCTAAAGTTAAAAATATTAAAGTTCTCAGCCGTAGACTCGTCCTTTTGCAAAATCAGACCGGTACTATTCAACATGTAGGTTAACTTTACGAGACGCTTTAAGTGTCTCGTTTTCTATTTTAAAACATATAAGTTTAAATCAAAGAAAAGCTAATAGGCCAATAGTTAATAGATAATAGTAAAATTATAAATATTAATGTTATAATAGTTAGTGTAAATTTAATCCAGGAAATTAAAAAAGGAGTTATTGATGTTTGAATTATTTAACCGAAAAAAACAACTAAACCCCATTAAAATATGGCTGGATAACATAGAACAACTTGAAGAAAGTTGTTTGGAACAGGCAATTAATTTGGCTAACCTACCCTTTATTTACAAATGGGTTGCCATTATGCCCGATGCCCATTCCGGTTTTGGAATGCCTATAGGTGGTGTGATGGCTTGTAAAGATGTTATTGTTCCCAATGGTGTCGGTGTAGATATCGGCTGTGGTGTAGCTTTTGTTTCAACGGATTTACCGGTACAGATTTTAAAAGAAAATAATTTACTCCAAGCAATAATAAAGAAAATATTACAGGAGATTCCTACCGGGTTTAGTCACCATAAGGAAAAAAAGGAGAGTAAAGTTTTAGAAGCTTTTAAAGTTTCTAAAATGGATTTAAATAAATATCACCATTTAGTTAAAGAGATTGAAAGGGGTTATTACCAAATAGGAACTTTAGGCGGAGGTAATCATTTTATTGAACTGCAGGAAGATGAGCAGGGATTACTTTGTATAATGATTCATAGTGGTAGTAGAAATTTTGGTAAACAAATTTGTGATTACTTTAATTTTCTGGCCAAAGATGTAAACACCAGTAAAAATTGGAATATTCCTAAATCTTACGATTTGGCATATTTACATACTGATAGGGAAGAAGGTAAACAGTATATTAGATGGATGAACCTGGCCTTGGATTTTGCCAGAGAAAATAGGCAAAAAATGCTGGAAAAAGTAAAAAACATAATTAGTTCATTTAGCAATATAAAATGCCATCAAGAAATTAACTGCCATCATAATTATGCAGCTTTAGAAACCCATTATCAAAAAGAGGTTTGGGTCCATCGTAAAGGTGCTATCAAAGTCGAAAAAGATGAATTAGGAATTATTCCAGGAGCTATGGGTAGTTATTCCTTTATTGTTAAAGGTTTGGGTAATCCTGAAAGTTTTTGTTCCTGTTCCCATGGGGCCGGCCGGGTCATGAGTAGAAAAAAAGCTAAAAAGAAATATAGTGTTACCGATGTACTTAAGGACTTAGAAGTAAATGGTGTTATTATTGGAAAAGAAAAGATGAAAGATATTGCTGAAGAGGCAAGGTTTGTCTACAAAGATATTGAAATGGTTATTAATCAAGAACTAGATCTTATTCAACCTTTAAAAAAGATGAAAACCATTGGTGTAGTTAAAGGTTAGTGATTGGGTATAATACTGGCAAAGATATAATTAAAAATAGGGAGGACATAACTGACAATGTTTTTTTCTGAAAAGTACTATTATATACAAACTTTCGGTTGTCAGATGAATGAACGAGATACCGAAGTTCTTTCCGGGATTTTAAAGCAAATGGGCTACCAAAAAGCCGATACCATAGAAAATGCTGATATAATTTTATTTAATACTTGTTGTGTTCGCGAAAAAGCTGAAAATAAGGTCCTTAGCCAGTTAGGTGAATTAAAAGATTTAAAATCTAAAAATCCCCATTTAATTATTGGTGTATGTGGTTGTATGGTCCAGCAAGAAGGAATGCCGGAAACAATACGAAGATCAGCTCCCCATGTTGAGTTATTGTTTGGTACCCATAATATCCATGAATTACCGGATTTAATTGAAAACATTTTAGTAGCCCGTAACCCTCAAATATCTGTTTGGGGTAGCGAAGGAGAAATAAGGGAAAATCTTCCTTCAGAAAGGGAGTATCCTTTTAAGGCACTGGTAAATATAACCTACGGCTGTAATAACTTTTGTACATACTGTATAGTTCCTTATGTAAGAGGTAGGGAACGAAGCAGATATCCCCAACACGTTATTTCAGAAATAAAGGACCTGGTAGCTGATGGCGTAATTGAAGTTATGCTACTTGGCCAAAATGTAAATTCATATGGTAAGGATTTTAAAGATATTAGTGTTGATTTTGCGGATTTACTCAGAGAGGTTAATAAAATTGACGGTTTAAAAAGAATACGTTATATGACTTCCCATCCCAGGGATTTTACGGATAAACTAGTTAAAACAATTACCCATTGTGAGAAAGTTTGTAAACATTTTCACCTTCCCGTTCAGGCTGGTAGCAATAAAATATTGGAAAAGATGAATAGAGGTTATACCAGGGAATCTTACCTGGAATTAATAGCAAAAATCAGAGAGTATAACCCCAAAGCGGTAATAACAACAGATATAATTGTTGGATTCCCTGGTGAAACCGAGGAAGACTTTCTCCAAACTCTGGATTTAGTGGAAAAAATTGGTTTTGACGGTGCTTTTACTTTTATTTATTCCACAAGAACAGGAACTCCGGCGGCTAAATTTAAAGAGCAGGTGCCTCTGGAAATTAAAAAAGAAAGAATTCAAAGGCTGAATGAGAAAATTAATAAAATAGGTAGAGAAATAAATGAGAAATATTTAAATAAAAGTGTCGAGGTATTGGTTGAAGGTATAAGTAAAACAAATGACCAGATGTTATCGGGTAAAACGGAAGGTAATAAAACAGTTATTTTTCCCGGAAGTACTTCTTTAGTTGGTAAAATTGTTAATGTGGTAATTACGGAGCCTCAGACCTGGATTTTGAAAGGAAAATTGCAGGAAATCTAATTTAAGTATAGAAATAATATAACGGAGGTGTTCAAATGGAAATTTATGAAAAGGCCAAAGAATTAGCTGCAGCAATTTCCCAATCCCAGGAACTTAAAGCTATGCGTGATTCAGAAGCAACTATGATGTGTGATCCTGTGGCCAGAAAACTGGTAGAAGACTACCAGCAATTACAAATGGAAGCTATGAAAACAGGTGTTCAATTCGATGAGTTACCGGAAGAAAAGCAAAAACAATTAGAGGAAATAGAAGAAAAAATGTCTCAAAATAAACAAATTGTTGCTTTTATGGAAGCTCAAGAAACACTGGAACAAGTTTTACGTTCTGTTAATTTAATTATTAGCAGTGCCTTAAATGAAACAAATGGTGGTTGTTCCCCTTCCGCTTGTAGTAGTTGTTCATCGTGTAGCTAATTTTTAAGGAGACTTTAAAAAGTCTCCTTAAATTATATAGAGAGAACTTACCGTTAAAATGGAGGAGTAATATGTTAGGCGATACCCCAATGATGATTCAATATCAAAAAATAAAAGCTAAACATGAAGATTGTATATTATTTTACCGTCTGGGAGATTTTTATGAAATGTTTGGACCTGATGCCGAATTGGCTGCTAAAATATTAGAAATTGCCTTGACTTCCCGGGAAGCAGGTAAAGGAAATAGGATTCCCATGTGTGGAATCCCCTATCATTCAGCAGAAAACTATATAGCCAAATTAATAAATAAGGGACATAAAGTAGCAATTTGTGAACAGGTAGAAGATCCGAAAGAATGTAAAGGAATTGTCAAAAGAGAAGTGGTAAGAATAATTACTCCCGGTACAGTACTGGAAAATAGTATCTTAAAGGAAAAAACAAACAATTACCTGGTTAGTATTACAGCTGGTAAAAAGGTTTTTGGTTTGGCAGCAGTTGATATTTCTACCGGAGATTTTTATGCAACAGAAATTACTGATGCACAAAGTTTGATTAATGAAATATTAAGATATAATCCTGCTGAATGTATTATTCCCCAGGGTTTACCGGAGACTGAAAAATTAGACAAGCTTTTAATAAAGGTTAATAACTTTACCATTAATAAACACCTAGATTATGCTTTTCAGTTGGAATACTGTCAAAAATTATTATTAGAACATTTTCAGATAAATACCTTACACAGCCTGGGCTGTGAAAGTTTCCCTGTGGCAACCCGGGCAGCAGGTGCAATTATTGATTATCTTATGATTACCCATAAAACAAAGCCTAGTAATATAGCTAAATTGAGAATGTATCACTTAAGTGATACTATGTTTTTAGATTATGCAACCAAAAGAAACCTGGAATTAACCCAGTCGTTACATTCTTCAGAAAGAAAAGATTCCCTACTGGGAGTTATTGATAATACCGTGACAGCTTTAGGGGGAAGAATGTTAAAGAACTGGTTAGAACAACCCTTATTAAATAAGGAACAAATTCAAGAAAGGTTGGATGCAACGGAAGAGCTGGTTATCAACTTAAATGTTAGAAAAAGATTGCGTAAACTTCTCAGTCCTATTTATGACCTGGAACGAATTACGGCCAGGACTTCCTTTGGAAGTGCAAATGCTAAAGACTTGCTTTCTTTGAAAAATTCACTGGCTTTATTGCCGGAGATAAAAAGTACTCTTGCCGAAACTCAATGTAGTTCTTTACTAAAATTAAATAATAGTTTAGAAACACTGGATGATTTATTTACTCTTTTAGATAATGCCTTACAGCCTGATCCGCCTTTTTCCCTTAGAGAGGGTAATTTAATCAAGGAAAATTTTAACCAGGAAGTAGATAAACTTCGTTCCATTACTACCAATGGTAAACAATGGATACTAAACCTAGAGCAAAAGGAAAAAGATAAATCAGGAATAAAATCATTAAAAATTGGCTTTAATAAAGTTTTTGGTTATTATATAGAGATAACGAAAAGTAATCTCCATTTGGTTCCTGAAAATTATTTAAGAAAACAGACCTTGGCCAATGCGGAACGTTTTATTACTCCAGAACTTAAAGAACTGGAAGCACAGGTGGTGGGAGCTGATGAAAAACTTAAAGAATTGGAACACCAAATTTTCATTGATATCAGGGAAAAGGTTAAAGAATATATTCCCCGAATTTTACAAGTTGCCAAAATTTTAGGGGAATTAGATTGTTTAGCTTCTCTAGCGGAAGTAGCTATTTATAACGATTTTGTCAAGCCTGATATTAATGATAAGGGTATAATAGAAATTAATAAATGTCGGCATCCTGTGGTAGAAAAAAAGTTGGAAGGACAGTGGTTTATTCCCAATGATATCTATATGGATAATTTTGAACAGCGATTTTTAATAATTACCGGACCCAATATGGCCGGTAAGAGCACTTATTGCAGGAGTGTAGCCCTAGCTAATATTTTAATGCAAATAGGGAGCTTTGTTCCCGCTGAAAAAGCAAGTTTACCTATTGTGGACAGGGTTTTTGCCCGTATCGGAGCTAGTGATGACCTAAGCACAGGACAAAGTACCTTTATGATGGAAATGAATGAAGTTGCCAATATCGTCAACAATGCTACCCAAAATAGCTTGATCATTTTAGATGAAGTGGGTAGGGGGACCAGTACCTATGATGGTCTTTCTATTGCCTGGTCCTTAACGGAATATATCAATAATGTGATTAAAGCTAAAACATTATTTGCAACCCATTACCATGAACTTACCAAGTTAGAAGAAAAGTTAAAGGGAATAAAAAATTTTAGTATTTCGGTCAAGGAAGAAGGGGACCATATAGTTTTTTTACATAAAATAATTCCCGGTGGTGCTGACCGCAGTTATGGTATTCAGGTGGCCAAATTAGCAGGTCTTCCTGATGATATCATTTTCCGGGCTAAAGAAATATTGACTAATTTAGAAAAAGAAGACAAAAAAGAATGGTTAGAATTTGAGACTGCAGATATTAGTAATAATAATAGGGAATGGGCTGTTCCCCAAGTAGTAAAAGATTTATTAGATATTAACTTATTAAACATAACTCCACTACAAGCCCTAAATTTATTATATGAACTGCAAAATCAAGCCAAGAAAGAGGTTTAGAAAATGTATTTGGGAATTGATGTGGGTGGTACATTTACCGATGGAGTTTTAGTCAGTGAAAATAAAATAATTAAAACCTGTAAGATACCTACAAGTAACAACAGTATTTTAGAAGCTTTTGAGAAGCTCATGGATGATAAGCCATTTAAAAGGTTGGAAAAAATTGTTATCAGTACCACCTTGATGACCAATTTAATTTTAGAAAGGAAATATGATAAAACAGGATTATTGTTATTACCTGGACCGGGTATTAGTTATCAAGACTATAATTTTCCCTTTCAATTTGCAATAGCCCGTGGAAGTATAGATTTTCAGGGGAGAATTATAGAACCTGTAGATGAAGATGAAATAATAGAAAATGTCGGTCAATTAATTAGGGCTGGTTGTCTAAATATAGGTATTATTAGTAAATTTTCTTCCAGGAATCCTGCTTTGGAGCTAGAAGTGGAAAAAATAGTTAAGAAACAATTCCCTCATCTTAACATAAAGCTGGGCCACCAAGTGACAGGTAATTTGAACTTTATCAGAAGGGCCATGGGTACAGGTTTGTTTTTGGCAACTCATAATACCTTTTATAATTTTATTTTAGACATTGAAAATTCTTTTAAACAGAGGAATATTAACTGTCCAGTTTATATTTTAAAAGCGGATGGTGGGATCGTTCCAATAAAATTTGTCGATAAATTTGCTGTTGATACTATTTTATCCGGTCCTGCTGCTAGTTGTTTAGGGGCAAAAGCATTATTAGAATCAGATGCTTCGGCTATTGTAGTGGATATCGGTGGTACTACTACCGATTTAAGTCTAATTTTAAATTCAATACCTTTATATGCCTCAAGAGGTGTTAGAATTGAAGATATTTACACCCATGTCAGGTCACTGGCTGTTTATTCTATTCCTATCGGTGGGGATACAGGAATAGATATTGATGGGAATAATTGCCTTATTTTAACTTTTCAACGGGCAGGTTTACCTGCCTGCCTGGGAGGAGAAAAACCAACACTTACTGATTGTTTACGGGTCTTAGACCTTACGGATATAGGGGATAAAGACAAAGCATATAGTGTTCTAGAAAATATTAGTATTTTGTTAAAAAAACCTGTCACTGAAATAGCAAATACAGCTTTAAATATGGCTACGGACTTAATTATTAAAGCTATTGAAAAAGTATTTAAAATTTGGCAAGAAGAGCCGGCTTATCGAATTTGGCAGTTATTAAATCCTTTAAGTATTAAGCCCAATACTTTAATTTGTTTAGGCGGTCCTTCCGGACCAATGGGTAGGTTATTAAGTGAAAAAATGCAAATAAAAAATGTCCACTATCCATTATGCAGTGTAGCTAATGCTATTGGTGCTGCTTTAGCTATACCTACTTATGAAGAAAAGGTAAGGATAAATACGGAAAAAGGAGAAATATCTTCAAGCTGGGGATATTTTGTAAAAATGGAAAATTTGCAAAAACAAAAACTTTTTCCAAAAATTGCAGAAACCAAGGCCTTGGAAGTTTTTAATCTATTTTTAAAGGAAAATAAAGTATATGCTGAACCCGAAATATATCAACATGAAGTTTTTAATATGGTTAGAAACTGGCAAACAACAGGACAAATTCATGAAATAACGTTGGGTATAAAACCTAAAATATTAGGTTTTATAGAAAATAAGGAGTGTTTTGGATGAATAAAAGTACAGGCCTGGTTTTTTTCCCGGCTTTCGATTGGTCCATATCTCCTACCCATCCGGAGCGGGAAGAACGATTACTTTATACCAGAGATCAAATTATGGAAGAAGGTTTATTGGATTTTCCTAATATTAAAGAATATAAGGCACAACTTGCATTAAAAGAAGACATTTTGCGAACACATTTTTGCCTACCAGCTTATGAAAATGTGATTACAGAAGCCCATCTTATTGCAGCAGGGTCAGCAATTGCTATTGGTAAAGCCTGGCATGAAAAAGAAATATTTAACGGCTTTGCCCTAGTAAGACCACCCGGGCACCATGCCCTACATATTACTTATGGTAATAGGGGTTTTTGCAATATTAACAATGAAGCCATCCTGGTAGAATTTTTAAGAAAAAAATATGAATATCGTAAAATAGCTATTATTGATACAGATGTGCATCATGGTGATGGAACCCAGGATATTTTTTACCATGACCCTGATGTATTATTTGTTTCATTTCATCAAGATGGTAGAACTTTATTTCCCGGTTCCGGGTTTATTAATGAATTGGGTGGGCCTAATGCCTTTGGAACTACATTAAATATTCCCCTTCCTCCTGGAGTAGGGGATAACAGTTTAATGTATATTATAGATAAGCTTATTTTACCGGTTTTAAAGGATTTTGAGCCGGAAATTATTATTAATTCTGCTGGTCAGGATAATCACTTTACAGACCCTCTAGCCAATATGAATGTTACTGCCCAAGGGTATGCCCGATTAACGGAAAAATTAAATCCAGATATTCTAGTTTTAGAGGGAGGGTATGCTGTAGAAACGGCTCTACCCTATGTAAATCTAGCAATTATTTTGGCTTTGGCAGGCAAAGACTTTACTGGAGTAATAGAACCTCAATTAGGTAATAAGAAACTTATTGAAAGCAAGGATATTATGAAATATTGTGAAACAATAACATCTAAATTGCTTTCCATTTGGGAAAAGAAAAAGGAAATAAATTTAGATGAACTTTTCGGAAAAGAAAAATTTTATACCAGAAAAAAGAAAATATTTTATGATACTGAATATTTTACAGAAGAACAGGAAGAGACGGTAAGAAGATGTACTGATTGTGGTGGATTTATTAAATATATTTCCTATTTAAAAGATAATAGAAAAAGTCCTAAATCATTGTGTATTTCTATACCTATTTATTCTTGTCCCGATTGTCAAAAGGCAGGTGAAGATCTTTTTTACAGTGAATGTAATAAAGATAATTTTCAGCAAATTTTTTTACAGCATAAACCAAAAGATCTTTATTTAAGTAAGGATGATTTCCATGGGGAATATTAAAATTTTAGAAACTTATATTGCCAACAAAATTGCAGCTGGTGAAATTATCGAAAGACCGGTTTCTGTTGTTAAAGAATTACTGGAAAATAGTTTAGATGCACAAGCCAATTTTATCGAAATAGAAATAAAAGATGGAGGTTTAAGTTTAATCCGGGTTACTGATAACGGACTGGGTATGGATAGTGAAGATGCGGTTATTGCCTTTGAAAGGCATGCAACAAGTAAAATAAGCTCCCTGACTGATTTATTTAATATTTCTACTTTTGGCTTTAGAGGAGAAGCCTTACCCAGCATTGCAGCGGTTTCCCAAGTATTGTTAACTACTTGTGATGGTTTAGCACAGGCTGGTACTAGAATAAAACTACTTGGGGGGAAGATTGAAAAGAAAGAGGAGATTGCCTTTTCCCGGGGTACTTCCCTGGAAGTACGTAATTTATTCTTTAATACCCCTGCCCGGAGAAAATTTATCAAAAATCCTAGTTACGAAGGGGGATTAATTACTGAATTAGTTACAAAATATTCATTAGGTCACCCCGGCATTCGCTTTAAGTTAATAAATAACCAGGAAATAGTTTATGATACAGCAGGTTTAGATACAGTAGAGGCCAGATTAAATAACATCTATGGAGAAAATTTTACCGGCAACTTTATTCACTTTACTGAAAAGAAGTTAAAGCCCGGGGTATATGTTGAAGCCTGGCTTGCCTCACCGAAAATTAATAGAAACACGAAAAATCAACAGACCTTTTTCATCAATGGTAGATTGGTAAAAAGTATAGAGTTAAATAAGGTTTTGGAACAAGCTTATCATACACTTATTCCTAAAGGCCGATTTGCAGTAGGTCTGATTAGTTTATTAATTCCTGGTACTGAATTGGATGTAAATATCCACCCAGCTAAATTGCAGGTAAAAGTTAATAATATTGATGACATATTAACACACTTGGTTGATTTATTTAAATCCAGATTATGGAATAATATTAATAAAAAGTCAAAAACCATATTCATTTCCACTCCACCACCAACAAAGCAAAATATTATTAGTTATACTAAACATGAAGACAATGATTTTTTTAATGAAGCTAAACATACATATCAACAAGAAGTTTTACCAGTAGTTGAAGAAAAACCTGTACTAAAAGATGAAAATAAAAAAGATAAATTTATACAATTAAAAGAAATAGATGAAGAAAAAGAAAGTAAAACAGAAACCTATTTTAAAAATAATAATATTAGCTTCAAACCAATTGCTCAGCTCAATAATAGTTTTATACTGGCCCAAGATAGACAGGGGTTATATATAATTGATCAGCACACGTGCCATGAACGGATTTTGTATGAAAAATTTTTTAAAGAAGAAGAAAAGAAAAATATTGTTTCAGAAAATTTAATTATACCTGTTACTTTAACTCTTTCCGGTCAGCAGGAAGGCGTTTTATTAAAAAATATCCTACTGTTAAACAGTTTAGGTTTTATTATTGAAAGTTTTGGCCCCAGAACATTTATATTAAGGGGGATACCCCTGGGATTAAAAATTGATGATAAGGAAAAATTCTTTATTGACTTACTGGAGGAATTAACCTATAATTCCAACTTATCAAGTGCAAAAATCAAAGAAACAATTATAACCATGGCATCCTGTAAAGGTGCAGTTAAAGCTAATCAGAAATTGACGACTGAGGAAATGGACTTTCTTATAAAGGAACTGGATAAAGTAGATAACCCCCAGACCTGTCCTCATGGTCGCCCGATAATTTATCATATTTCCATGAAAGAATTATACAAGATTTTCCAGCGAGGTGAATACCGGGGTGAATGAACTTGAAAAAGTTGCCATAACTACCTCCCAATCCCGGGACCATTTAATAGATATTGCCCGGGATATTAGCCAGGAAATCAATATCAAATATATTCCCCGTCAAAATCAGACTTTAAAAAGGATTAAATCACAATATGATCTTACGCACCTTTTAGTAGTTAGGGAGGATAAAATACAAGTAGATGATGAATTTTTTTTTCATCCCGGCATGGCTGTTCCCAGAATAAAAATGTTGAAAAAAGGTCTTGAAGACCCAATGATCAGGGCAATGAATCTTGGTCCTGGTGATAAAGTTTTAGATTGTACCCTAGGCTTAGCCAATGATGCAATTGTAGCCAGCTTTGTTGTAGGGGAAAAAGGAGAGGTAGTTGGGTTAGAAAGTAGTCCAATAATTTATGAGATTACCAAATGGGGTTTAAAATATTATCGGGAAGGTAGTAAAGATTGTCGAAACGCAATGGAAAATATCAAGGTGGTATTTACTAACTATGAAATATATTTAAATGAATTATGGGATAATAGTTTTGATTTAGTATATTTTGATCCAATGTTTGATATTCCTTATCATAAATCTTCAGGTATAAAAGGTTTAAGAAAATATGCCAATTATCAAAAACTTGGTAAACATGTGCTTAGCGAGGCTCTGAGGGTTGCCAGGAAAAGGGTTGTTATTAAAGATAGAAGGGATAGTACCAGGTTACAAGAATTAGGTATAAACCATATTGAAGGAGGAAAATATAGCCCCATAATTTATGGTATTTTTTCGAAATAAAAGTATAATTTTGGGAATAATAACAAATGAACAGGAAGGATGAGTTAATTGGAATTACTTCCTCTCTTTGTTTTAGTGGGCCCAACAGCTGTTGGTAAAACTAAGATAAGTATCGAATTAGCCCAAAAATTAAACGGTGAAATAATCTCCGGAGATTCCATGCAGGTTTATAAATACCTGGATATTGGAACTGCTAAAATCAAACCTGAAGAAACTAAAGGAATACCCCATTATCTCATAGATATTAAAGAACCTACGGATAGTTTTAGTGTTGCAGAGTTTCAAGAACTGGCTAAAAAAAAAATAAAAGAAATTGCAGGTAGAGATAGATTGCCTATGCTAGTTGGTGGAACAGGTTTATACATTAATTCAGTTATAAATGACTACAGTTTTTCTACTACCGGTGATATTCATAAGTTACGCAGCCAATTGTGGAAAATAGTTGACGAAAAGGGAATAGAAGAGCTAATAAAAAAATTAAAAGAAGTGGACCCTAAAAGTGCCCAAAAACTTCATCCCAATGACCACAGGCGTATAATCAGAGCCATGGAAGTATACTGTGTAACTGGTAAGCCAATTTCTTCTTATCATAATTTTTCAAGTGGTACACCTTCCAAATACAGGTTGGTTATAATAGGTTTAAACAGGGAACGCCACCTCCTTTATCAACGCATAAACACCAGGGTTGAGCAGATGTTAGATGAAGGGTGGCTGGCCGAAGTCAAAGGTCTATTAGCCAAGGGGATACCGGCAGAAGCTCCTGCTTTACAAGGTTTAGGTTATAAACAACTAATCATGCATTTACAAGGACATTTAACACTTAAGGATGCAGTTGAACTAATAAAACGGGATACCCGACGTTTTGCTAAAAGGCAATTAACATGGTTTAAAAGGGATCCTAGGATTTATTGGATAAACATGGATGAAAATGAAGAAAAGGAAGTAATTAATGAAATATTAACCTATGTTGGCAGGAGTATCTAAAGCCGTGTTGAAATTAATTATCTATAAAACTTTCTTAAAGAGCGGAGGGTAATTATGTCTAAACAACAAATAAATTTACAAGATGCTTTTTTAAATCAAGTTCGCAAAGAAAACGTTCCCGTAACTATATTTTTAGTTAACGGGTTCCAATTAAAGGGTAATGTTAAAGGTTTTGATAATTTTACCGTAATTTTGGAGGTTGATGGAAAACAGCAAATGGTTTATAAACATGCCATTTCCACCATTGCTCCGGCCAAAAACATAATATTGTCTCAAGATACTAAAACCCTCTAAATGGAGGGTTTTAGTTTTTTCGCATTATATTAAATTCTCCACCTTACCCAGGAACACTTATAAGTCAAATGCATACTACTATAATAGAATCATTTCTGGGAGGTGACAGAATATTTGGCCTTGAAATATTCTTTTAAAGTACAAAAAGATGGCAACCTGGAAATTTTACCAATTGAGAAAGCAAGAAGATATCAAAGGATAAATAAAAATGAACTTTCAAATAAAAAAATTCAACATGTTTTAAATGAAATAGAAAATTTGGTTGGACTTGATAATGTTAAAAAATTAATTTTTGAAATCCAAGCTTATATTGAAATTCAAAAAAAGCGCAAAGAAGAAAATTTAGCCAGTGTTCCTTTAGTATTACATATGATATTTAAAGGTAATCCAGGTACGGGAAAAACCACAGTAGCCAGATGTATTGCTAAACTTTTTAAAGAATTAGATGTTTTAAAAAAAGGACATGTCATCGAAATTGAAAGGGCCGACCTGGTTGGGGAATATATCGGTCATACGGCAATCAAAACACGAGAGCAAATTCAAAGGGCTTTAGGAGGAGTCTTATTTATTGATGAAGCTTATTCACTGGCTAGGGGGGGAGAAAAGGATTTTGGTAAGGAAGCAATAGATTGTATAGTCAAAGCCATGGAA
>JASKKI010000125.1 GCA_030154225.1 Clostridia bacterium
TAAATTAAAATCGGCAATAACTATGCCAAAAACATATACATAATTCTGATATTTTCTATAATACCCTGTATACCTGTATACAACAACTAAATAATGTATATTTTTCTATTAAATTTTAATTTTCCTTTTTTAGAATTAACTTTTTTAAAATGTATTTACGGATACCTAACGAAAAGACCCTCCGTAGAGAGGGTCTTTTTCGTTAAACCACAGCTTTAAAAAAAAACGAAAAATATAAATAAGTTCTACATCTTTCTTTTCTGTGGTTTAAAAGCGGGGATGCTACATATGCGTAGCTATATTTAAAGGGGGGATTTAAACCTATTTTTCGACAGTCCAATATTTAACATTATTAATCTCTTCCTGGCTAGAATAGAAATATTTACTTCTCTTTCCTCTAATTATAATATACATTATAAGGATAAGCAAGCTTCCCAACTCAATCCATGGCATGAAATATTTTCCCCTTTCACCATGATTTAGAAAGTTACAAAAGATGCTAAGACTTTCGACTTATGACAATTATTTACTATTTTGCACAAAATGTCTATAATTTTTTTATAAAAGAGGAGTAGAGCCCTGTCACTTTTAGGACTAAAGTCTTATCAATATCATACTTTACACTTCTTTTATATTTCTGCCGAAACCTGGCCTAAAGATGTCTTGCCTTTCATGTATTTGATTTTAAAAGAGACAATAGCAATAATAGTGAAAATGATTCCCAGACTCCCCAGAATATATGCATTTTGGGTAATATGCTCAAAACCTATCCCCATAAGAGCTATTCTTCGGAAACTTTCTGCAAAATAAGTTAAAGGAAGCATTTTGGCTATTACCTGGCAGGGTACAGGCATTGACTGCAGTGGCCAGGTATAACCGGAAAATAAAAAGGAGGGTACCGCAACTAACATTGATAATTGCGTTGCTTCTAATTCATTCCTGCAAATAATAGATAACATTACTCCCAAAGCAGTAATACATAAAATAAATGCTGTACCAAGTGCTAAGAGTACGAAAAAATTTCCCCGCATTGGAATATTAAATACTTTGAACCCGACCATTGCAGCCATTGACAAAGTGAATGCCGCACTTAAAAAATAAGGTAGTATTTTCCCTAATACTAGAGGTACAGCTCTATCCGAAAAACTCAGTAATTCCTTTATTGTCCCCCGTTCTTTTTCTTTAGCAATGGATATAGCAACATACATTAAGGTTATCTGCTGGATAGCCGTTGCTATAAGTCCCAATAACAAAAAATTGGTGTAATTAAAGGTCGGATTATACCAGGGTCTTATTTTAAAAGATATTGGTTTAGCACTTTCATAGGCTAGCTCCTTGAAGACCCCTTGAGCTTGATACTTTTTAATGGCAATACCGGTAGAATAAGTTTCTACTATTTGCAAAGCATTGGTCATAGTTGAATTACTTATCAACATATTGGTTCCATTAACAATAATTAAAATATCAGAATTTTTTCCTTTTTTAATATCCCTGGTAAAATCTTTCGGAATTATTATGGCCGCATCTATTTCACCATTTTCTATGTACGTTTTTATTTCATTTTCATCCTTTAGTTGCATTTTTAAATTAAATTTTTCCGACTTATTGAATCCTTCGATTATATTTCTACTTAATTGACTGGGGCTGTGGTTGACTACAGCCGTCTTTATTCCTGTTACAACATTTTCACTATACAGGTAGCCAAATAAAACTGCATAAAAGATAGGAAGTAGTAGTAAGATTACCAATACTTTTTTATCACGATAAATACATTTAAATTCCCTTGTTGCTACTTTCCAGATGGTCTTTAACATATATTAACCCTCATCTCCTAAGAAAACTTCTACCTGCATACCAGGATATAACTGTTTATCACTAGCATTCAACTTAATCTTAACTGCATAGCTGATAATGTCCTGATCATTTAGTTCATTAGTCGATTTTTTAATGGCGAAATCAGGATTTTTGTTAATACTTATTACTTCACCTTTTAGTATTTCCTGGGGATAAGCTTTGCTTCTTATTTCAGCACCTTGACCTAACTTAACTTTTCCTATTTCGGTCTCATCAATATTTACTTCTACCCAAACATCACTATAATCAGTAATCGTAATTACAGGCATTCCGGCGCCTACCAATTCCCCCTGCTCACAAATAACCATAGAGATATTGCCACTTATGGGAGCAGTTATTTCCGTTTCTTCCAGGTTAATCAAGACTTCCTTTAACTTTGCTTTTGCCCCTTCATACTGGGCTTCTAGAGCTTGAATATCTTCACCTTGTGCACCTTCTAAGACCAAATCCAGCTGTGCCCGGGCAGCATCCATCTGCATCCTGGCTACATTAAGTTTGGTTTCTAACTCATGTAATTGGTCCTCCGGTAAAGCTTCTGCTTCATAAAGGGGTAATAACCTTTCATATTTTTTCTCTAATAATTGAACCTGAGCTTCTGCCTGAGCCAATACCGATTTAGCCTGGGTGATTTGCTGTTTTCGAGCACCATTTAATGCTTTGTTCAGCTGAGCCTCAGCAGCCTTAACAGCAGCCTCTGCTTGTAATTTTTTTACTTCTAAATCTTTAGGATCTATTTGAAATAGCAAGGCTCCTTCTTTAACCTCCATGCCTTCTTTTACACGTAAATTCATTATTCTTCCGGGAATTTTACTACTCACATCAACCTCTGTGGCTTCAACCCTGCCCGTAACTACTAGCGTGTTAGAGCTTGCACTGGCCTCCTTTTCTATGCTACTACAACCACTTACTATAAAAATTGTTACAAAAATGATTAAGCACCATGTTAAAAGTTCTTTCTTTCTCAACATAGATTTTCCCTCCAGACGTCTATTTTGTAACCATGTAGTTACTTGTTTGTAAAAATATTTACTGGCAAATACCATTTAATACTAGATCATAAAGATGGTTTAGTCTTTCCTCCAGTTTTAATTCCATTTTATCCTGCCATAATATATGTAGCATTTCCAGGCGGGCAAAGGTAACAAAACACAGGGCGTTGATACTCAAAATCAGCTGGTCTAAATCCACATCTTTTCTAAAAACACCTTTTTCTACACCTTCCTGATATATTTCATTTATTCTTTCATAACCTACCATCAGGGTATCAGGAATTACATCTTTAGCAATTTTACCACCGGATACCTCTTCCCAGGCCATAATTTTTACGTAATTGGGATTATCACGTAAAAAATAATAGTAATCTCTAATGACCTGCTTAACACAAGCTATCAAATCTTTTCTTTTTTCAAAAGCCCTTTCCCCAATAACATAAATTCTATGAAAGTTGATTTTTAAAACTTCCTTGTACAGATCTTCTTTAGAGCCAAAGTAATGGTAAATCATTCGCTTATTTATACCTGCATTTTCTGCAATTACATTTACAGATGCAGCCTGTAAACCATTTTCTGCAAACTGTTTTTCAGCTTCTTTAATAATTTTCATTTTTGAGGCAAGGGGATCTCTAGTTTTACTAGCCACTATTCCACCTCTTTTTTAAATTTCAAACTGCTTTTTAGCATTATAATATTCTTCCGAAAGAAATACACCTTCCCTAGCTAATTCAAACTCCTTTTTTGCAAGTTCATAATCATAACCTGCTGCAGCACTTTCATTTAAAGCCTTCAGGTATTTTAATTCACTACCCGTTAACATTAGTTTTGAAATTAAACCAGATTGGTATTTAATTTTTTCCCATTCATATTCTTTAGCGGCAGATTCTAATTTAATTTGGGCCAGTTGATAGGCTTTAGCCTTTTCATGATAATTAGCTAAAAGTTTTTTTACTTCATTTTTGATTTCTACTTCCTTTTCTTCTTTGGCCAGCTTGGTTTTTTCTATTTCATCTTTTTTAATTGCCTTTTCATTACTCCCATCAATATCATCTAATTCATCTTCTAAATCCTCAATTTCTCTATCCAATTTATAAAATTCATATGTATTTTTAATAATCTCATCAATAACAGCTTCATAAGAAGGCTGGGGAATGACAACTGTATTTACATTATATTTAACAATTTGCAAAGTATTATTAATATCTCTTCCCATAAAATCATTTATTTTTCCTTTTAAAATACGCAAATTTTCCCGGGCAAACTTTAACTGTTTACCGTAATTTGATGCTTTTACAGCCATATTATCCACATCTGTTCCAGAAGCCAACCCGGAAGATTTTTTAATTCTTTCAACAGAAGTCATCTTCAGGTATTGGTCATATGTTTTTTCCAATAAGTTTATATTATCTTGTAATTTGATAGCTGCAAATACTAACATGGAAACAGTTTGTTTTATCTGTTTTTCGGCATCCTGCTTAATTCTTTTTAAATCATCAATTGCATATTCAGCATTTTCTTTTTCCTCCCTCAACTGCTTAACAATTGATGTACTGTCAGCAACACCTAACAATTTTAATATGCTCATTTGTCCTTCTACTATCTCTTCAGTACCGGTAATCTTTTGAGTCAACATTTTTTGAGTAAGTACTAAAGTCATGTAGTGTGCAAAAAGTGCCCTTTGGTCTGCCTCAGAATAAAGAGGTAAAAGAGCAGCTAGCGGAAGGTCTCTAGTCGGGTCCATATTTTCATTAAATCCTATTGCTTCATAGTTACTTATTGCCGATTCCACTTCAGCCAGCTGTTCCATATCAGGCCTGCTTAATTGATAATTACCTATAGAATTTGCACGAGCTTTATCATATTCGTTATCATAAATATATTCAAGCTTCTCAGCCTGGTCCATAACTAAATCCAGGGTTTTTAAGTTCCTGTTATTTTTTAAAGCTAACTCCTGAATCTCGGCAAGGGTTAAAATGGTTTTTTCTTTAGTTTCTTGAGCATAAGCAGGTAGAATGTTAATAACTAAAAAACTGATAATCATTAAAAATGTAATAAATCTTTTAGTATTCATAAGTTCACTCCTTTACCTATGATGTCATTTTGTAACCACCTGGTTACTTATTATATTTTAACTCCCTTAATTTGTTTTGTAAACACAAAAATAACCACCTCAAAAAAGGTGGTTATTTTATAATATTAAAAGTTCCTGGCAACGACCTACTCTCCCAGGACCTTGCGGTCCAAGTACCATCAGCGC
>JASKKI010000041.1 GCA_030154225.1 Clostridia bacterium
GTTCTTCCTCACCTATTTTTTCCATATCTTTTTAAGAGAATGTCTATTAGCTATCGTCAATAGAAATAATCAACCACTTGATTTTAAAAAATCAAACTGATTAATATTGGCCATTACTATTGACTACTAGCAATAGAAATGAGGTGGGAATTAATGAAACTAAAACTCATCAACTTTAGAATTCTTCCGGTCATTGTAAGTATACTCATTGTAGCTCTATGTGTATCTAGTTTCAGTTACTGGTTTTTTCGGATTGGTCAATATGACCAATATATCCAAACCCTTTCTTGGGTGGTAGCTAGTAAAAAGATCATTATTGATCCCGGTCATGGTGGCATCTTTCCAGGGAAGGTTGGTAAAAATGACCTGCGAGAAAAAGATATTAATCTAGAAGTGGCAAAAAAATTGGTCAAGTTTTTAAATGAATCGGGCGCCATGGTCATTATGACACGGAATACCGATAGGGACCTGGTTGACTCCAATATTGCAGGAAGAATTCTTTTAAAACAACGTTCCGATTTACAAAATAGAGTTAAACTTTCTAAGGAGTATAATGCTGACATTTTTATCTCGATTCATTGCAACAGTATTCCATCAGAAAGGTGGTCAGGAGCCCAAACTTTTTATGACCCTGAAAATAAAGAAAGCGAAATATTAGCAAAAACAATTCAATCTGAATTAATTAAACAACTAAAAAATACCAAACGACAAGCTCTTATTAGGAGGGATACCTATTTATTCGAAAACCTGGAAATTCCTGCAGTTATTATTGAATGCGGATTCCTTTCCAATCCTAAAGAAGCAGAACTACTCTCCCAAAATGAATATCAGTATCGCTTAGCTTTTGCTATTTATTCAGGAATAGTGAAATATTTGGCTGGAGAAGCAGAAGAAGTTAATGGGAATGGCTAAAGTATAAGAAAAACCGACTTCGTCGGTTTTTCAGAACCTACAGTAGCTACAGTGCTACCGTGCTACAGGAAATAAAAGATTAAGATTGAGGGTTAGCCAAAAGTTATACTTTCTTTAAAGTACAAAAAAATCCAGGTTCCATAGAAACCTGGACTTTTTTCTTTATCTCTTGGAGAATTGGGGTGCACGTCTTGCTCCTTTTAAACCATATTTCTTTCTTTCTTTCATTCTGGGGTCTCTTGTTAAGAAACCCGCTCTCTTTAAAGTAGGACGTAAACTTGGCTCTGCTTTTAATAGAGCTCTGGCAATACCTAAACGGATAGCACCAGCCTGACCTGTGGTACCTCCACCGTGAACTTTTGCAATTACATTAAATCTTCCTTCAGTATCAGTAAGAACTAAAGGCTGTTTAACTATCATTTCTAAAGTTTTCTTACCAAAATATTCATCCAATTGACGGTTATTAACCATTACCTGGCCGTCTCCAGGAACCAGTCTAACTCTAGCCACTGAAGACTTCCGACGTCCTGTTCCATAATATTGAACTTGTGCCACTCTTTACGCCTCCCTTCCCCATACTTCAGGTTTTTGAGCTTGATGTGGATGGTCAGAACCACGATATACTTTTAGCTTTTTAAACATCTTTCTACCTAACTTAGTATGAGGTAGCATACCTTTTATAGCAACTTCCAAAGCTAAATCCGGCTTAGTAGCTAATAAATCTCTATACTTCGTTCTTTTTAAACCACCTGGATAACGACTGTGACGAATTAACTCTTTTTGGTCCAATTTTTTACCTGTTAAAATAACATCTTTAGCATTAATTACAATTACATGATCGCCACAATCCACATTTGGAGTGTAGGTTGGTTTATGCTTTCCTCTTAGCAATGTCGCAGCTTGAGTAGCAACTCTGCCAAGAGGTTTGCCAGCAGCATCAAGAATATACCATTTTCTTTCTACCTCATTTGGCTTCGCCATATAAGTGCTCACTGATTATTTCCCTCCTTAGTACAAGGTAACTATTTTAATTATTATTTAAGATCCGGGGCTCGTGGATCATAAAATAACACAAAAAGCCACAATAGTAGTTTAATAAACTATACATACCATGTCAAGAATAGAATACATTTTTTAAGCATAATCCCTGGGCAGGTGCAGTTTGTCCCGCCAGAGTTCTATCCTGTTTTTCTAAAGCCTCTTTAATCGAAGCCAAGTCTCGTTTACCTTTACCCAATTCTAATAAAGTACCTATAATTA
Organism: Clostridia bacterium; assembly: GCA_030154225.1. Classification (GTDB taxonomy): domain Bacteria; phylum Bacillota; class Peptococcia; order Peptococcales; family BICA1-8; genus JASKKI01. The sequence goes on from JASKKI010000041.1 coordinate 2,173, forward strand.
TTCTCACCATATTATATAAAAAACCATTTCCCTGAATATGAAATTCCCACAAATCTCCTTGTCGCATTAAATCCAGAGAATAGATAGTTCTTTCAAAATTTTTAACCGATACTCCACTGGCAGTAAAGGCTTTAAAATTATAGGTACCAACCAATAATTTACAACCCTCTCTAATTTTCATCTCATCAATGTAATACGGAACAAAATAAGTAAAGCGCTTATGAAAGACAGAAGGAATCCGATTATTATAAATTCTGTAAACATAATGCTTTCCTTTAGCATCATACCGGGCATGAAAACTCTGTTCTACTTCCTCAACACCCTTTATAACTATATCATCGGGCAACCTGCAGTTAATAGCTAAAGGAAAACGGTCTAATGGTATTTTAGTGTTGGTGAAAAAATTTATAACTTGGCCCTCTGCATGTACTCCAGCATCGGTTCGACCGGCACCTGTAATTTTTATTGGTTCCTTTAAAACCCGCATCAAACAACTCTCTAAAGTGCCCTGAATGGTGGGAAGGTCTTGACCAGGCTGTACTTGAAATCCATGATAATTTGTTCCATCATACTCGATAATGGCTTTGAAATTACGCATATTTTTCACCTTGGATCTTAATCTTTAAGTACCGTGCCACCGGAAAAGTTAAGGTTACGCTACGCTAGGTTAAGGTCAAGATTTCTATTAATTCTTAGCTTAGCCATAACCTCAACCTTAGCTTTTCGGCTGCGTTGTTACACGGACATACATTATAGTATAAACAGCGTACATAGGTTTAGCTTATAAACCTCGTAAATATACTAAATGCAAGAAAAATAACAGTTACAAACATAGTTCCAGCATCTAAAGAAGTATACTTGAGTTGTTTCATTCGGGTTCTATTCTCCCCTCCGCGGTAACATCTTGCCTCCATGGCCATAGCTAATTCATCCGCCCTGCGAAAAGCCCCTAAAAATAAGGGAACAAGTAATGGAATTAATGCTTTAGCTCTTTGCATAATATTACCACTCTCAAAATCGGCTCCCCGGGCCATTTGAGCTTTCATAATTTTATCTGTTTCTTCAATAAGGGTAGGTATGAACCTGAGAGCTATTGTCATCATCATGGCTAATTCATGAGCCGGAACCCCTATTCTTTTAAAAGGGTTTAACAATCTTTCTATACCATCCGTTAGAGCAATAGGAGTAGTAGTTAATGTCAAAACAGATGTTACCGTAACTAATAATATTAACCGTGTTCCCATAAATACCCCTTGTCTAACACCTTCTTTAGTTATTTCCAATGGTCCAAATTCTGCAATGACAGTGCCAGGAGTCATAAAAATATGCAGTGCCACTGTTAAGACAATAATAATCAATAAAGGTTTTAACCCTTTCAGATAATATCTTATTGGAACACGGGATAATAAAATTATATTTAAGGAAAATAACAAGATAAAATAATAGCCAATAATATTATTGATAACAAATAAAGCGGTCATGTAAATAATGACAGCTAAAATTTTTGTTCTGGGGTCAAGTTGATGAATCAGAGAAGACCCAGGAATATATTGTCCAATTGTGATATCTTTAAGCATGGATCTCACTTCCCTTCTTCAAAACCTTGACTATTTCATCTTTAGCTTCGGCCATAGTTAATAAATCTGTTCTTACAGGTAATCCTTTAGCTCTTAGTTTTTGAAGTAAAACTGAAACTGTTGGAACATCTAGACCTATAGTCCTCAACTTTTCGGGAGCTTGGAAAACCTCCCTAGGAGTTCCCTCTAATTCCAATTCACCTCTGTGCATAACCATTAAACGATCAGCCAATCTAGCTACATCATCCATACTATGGGAAACCAGAATAATTGTAATTTTTAGCTTATCATGCAAATATTTTATTTGTTTTAATATCTCATCTCTTCCCCGGGGATCCAGTCCCGCTGTAGGTTCATCCAAAATCAAATATTTAGGTTCCATTGCTAATACTCCGGCAATAGCTACCCGTCTTTTTTGACCTCCACTTAAATTAAAAGGAGACTGGTCTTTAACTTCATCATAGTTTAGATTTACCATTTCCAATGCCTTTTTAACTCTTTTCTGCACTTCCCCTTCTGGTAACTCCAAGTTTAAGGGACCAAAGCTAACATCTTTTAGAACAGTTTCCTCAAATAATTGATGTTCAGGATATTGAAATACCAAGCCTACTTTTTTACGTATCTCTTTTAGTTTTATTCCCTTTTGGCCAATATTTACCCCATCTACAAGAATTTCACCCTTGGAAGGTTTTAAAAGACCATTCAAATGCTGTACTAATGTTGATTTTCCAGATCCGGTATGGCCTATTAACCCTATAAATTCACCTTCATTTATTTCTAGATTAATATTTTTCAAAGCATGGGTTTCATAAGGTGTGTCCACCTGATAAGTATGATAGAGATTTTTTATCACTATGGACATAAGGCCACCACCATTTCCTCTATAGTCATAATATCCTTAGGTATCTCCGGCATCTCTTTATTTAAAAGATAAGCTAACTCGGTAATTGGTGGTACGTCTAGACCTAAATTTTTTAATACCGAAACTTTAGAAAAAACCTCCCGGGGTTTACCCTCAAGAACTATTTCTCCTGCTTCCATAACCACAACCCGATCAGCATAGACAGCTTCCTCCATAAAATGAGTTATATGCACAATTGTTAAACCCTCTTCTTTATTTAACTTTCTAATGGTATTAATAACCTCTTGCCTTCCTGAAGGGTCTAACATTGCTGTTGGTTCATCTAAAACTAGATACTGAGGACGCATGGCGATTATTCCAGCAATAGCTACCCTTTGTTTTTGGCCACCAGAAAGTAGGTGAGGGGCTCTTGTTTTAAATTCAGACATTCCTACAACATTCAAAGCTTCGTCAACCCTCTGCCTAATCTTTTCAGGTGGTATCCCTAAGTTTTCCGGGCCAAAAGCTACATCTTCTTCAACAGTAGTTGCTATTAACTGGTTATCAGGATTTTGAAAAACCATACCAACCTGCTGCCTGATTTGCCAAAGTTTATTATTATCACTGGTATCCATTCCATTCACCAGTACTTTACCTTCCGTAGGTAATAAAAGGGCATTTAAATGCTTAGCAAGAGTTGATTTGCCCGAACCATTGTGACCTAAGATAACAATAAATTCACCTTTTAAAATTTTCAAGCTAAGGTCTTTAACTGCCACAATTTCCTGATTATTACCTAACCTGTATTTATGTGTAAGGTTTTTTATTTCTATCATATGCTCACCCTATTTTTAAGAAACACCTGCTTCGCAGGTCTTTCAGTTCTACAGTATTCAACTGTTTTTATCTTCCCCAATAACTAGAGAAGCCAGGATTACGATCCTGACCTCTAAATTTATCTATTCAACCAGTTCCACAATAGCCATGGGAGCAGAATCTCCACGGCGGGGTCCTAATTTCAGGACTCGTGTATATCCACCTTGCCTTTGGGCATATTTAGGTGCAATTGTATCAAACAAATCTTTAACTACAGTTTCATCCATTAGATAGGCTAGTGCCTGTCTACGGGCGTGTAAATCACCACGTTTACCCAAAGTAATCATTTTTTCAGTTACCCTTCTTACTTCCTTAGCTTTAGGCTCAGTGGTCTCAACTCTTCCGTATTTTAGTAAAGAAGTAGCCATATTTCTTAACATCGCCCTACGCTGTGAACTAGTACGACGGAGCTTTCTATAGCTCATACCCTTAACCTCCTTTACTTGCCAAAATAGTCACTCCTTTTTATTCTTCGGAGGACTTCAAACTTAAACCTAGTGCTTTCATCTTTTGCTCTACTTCTTCCAGAGATTTTTTGCCTAGATTTCTAACTTTCATCATATCTTCTTCAGTTTTTTGAGTTAACTCATAAACTGTATTTATACCCGCCCGTTTTAAACAGTTGTAGGAACGTACTGATAAATCTAATTCTTCAATTGTCATATCGAGAATTTTATCTTTTTCTTCTTCTTCTTTTTCTACCATGATTTCTACATCACCCATATTATCAGTCAAACCAATAAACAGTTTCAGGTGATCACTTAAAATTTTTGCAGAAAGACTAATAGCCTCATCTGGTCTAATGCTTCCGTCTGTCCAAACTTCTAGAGTCAGCTTATCATAATCTGTTCTTTGACCAACACGGGTATCTTCAACAACAAAGTTAACTTTTTTTACCGGCGAAAATATTGCATCAACAGGAATTATACCAATAATATCTTCTTCTTTTTTGTTCTTTTCAGCAGGAACATAGCCCCGGCCACGCTCAATGGTTAGCTCCATATAAAGCTTACCATTAGTATCTAAAGTGGCAATATGAAGCTCAGGATTTAATATTTCTACATCACTATTAATCTTAATATCACCAGCAGTTACTTCACCCTCACCTTCTGCCTCAATACGAACAATTTGGGGTTCATCAGTATCCATTTTTAAGGCCAGTGATTTTAAGTTAAGAATAATATCAGTTACATCTTCAACAACTCCAGGGATTGTGGAAAATTCATGAAGGACACCTTCAATTTTAACTGAGGATACTGCAGCCCCTGGTAATGAAGATAGTAAAATACGCCTCAAAGAATTTCCCAAGGTAGTACCATATCCTCTTTCCAGAGGTTCTACCACAAATTTACCATAGGAATTATCTTCACTGGATTCTATACATTCTATTCTGGGCTTTTCAATTTCTATCATTTATAACCCTCCTACTCATACCTGGCATAACCCCAAAAACCAGGTAATGATTATCTACCGGGAGTATAATTCGACAATCATTTGTTCTTGGACAGGTACATCGATCTCTTCTCTGGTAGGTAATGCCACTACCTTACCTGCAAGATTCTCAGGATCTAATTCCAGCCAAGCGGGGGGTGTTTTTTGCCCAAGATTTTCGATAATCTCTTTAATTAATGCAGAATTCTTGCTTTTTTCTTTTAACTGGATGACATCACCAATATTTACTTGCATGGATGGAATATTTGCTTTGTGGCCATTTAAGGTAAAGTGATTATGGCGAACCAGTTGTCTGGCTTGAGCTCTGGAGTTAGCAAAACCTAATCGGTAAACTACATTATCCAAACGTCTTTCTAAAATACGTAATAAGTTTTCACCAGTAACACCTTGTTGGCGTTCGGCTTTTTCAAAGTAGCCTTTAAACTGACCTTCTAATATACCATAAACACGACGAACTTTTTGCTTTTCCCTTAACTGCATACCATATTCACTGTTTTTACTACGGCGTTGACCATGTTGTCCTGGGGCATAGTTTCTTCTATCGATTGCACATTTGTCGGAATAGCAACGATCACCTTTAAGATATAACTTCATACCTTCTCTGCGACATAACCGACAAACAGGTCCTGTATATCTTGCCATTTCTTATATTACACCTCCTAAACTCTTCTACGTTTTGGTGGACGACAGCCATTATGAGGAATAGGAGTAACATCCTTAATCATGTTTACTTCTAATCCGGCAGCCTGTAAAGAACGAATTGCTGCTTCTCTACCAGCACCAGGCCCTTTAACTAAACATTCAACTTCCCGCATTCCATGCTCCATTGCAGCTTTAGCAGCAGTTTCTGCAGCAATTTGCGCGGCAAAAGGAGTACTTTTTCTCGAACCTTTAAAACCAATTGCACCAGCACTTGCCCAGGAAACTGTATTTCCGTTAACATCTGTAATAGTGACTATAGTATTGTTAAAGGTAGATTTAATGTGAGCCACACCTTTTTCGATATTCTTACGTTCTCTGCGTCTTACTCTACCTTGAGCGCCTTTTGGTCTTGCCATTTTTTTTTATCACCCCTTTATTTCTTACGTTTTGCACCAACTGTTTTTACTTTACCCTTACGGGTTCTTGCATTTGTTTTTGTACGTTGTCCTCTTACTGGCAAACCTTTACGATGTCTAACACCACGGTAAGAACCGATTTCCACTAAACGTTTTATATTCAATGATATTTCTCTACGCAGGTCACCTTCAACCCTCATTTTACCAATAATTTCTCTAAGTTTAGCTACTTCCTCTTCAGTAAGGTCTCTAACCCGAGTATCCGGATTAATTCCTGCTTCCGCTAATATTTTTTGAGAAGTCGATCTGCCAATACCAAAAATATAGGTAAGACCTATTTCAACCCTTTTTTCTCTTGGCAGGTCAACACCCGCAATCCTTGCCATCTAGTGCACCTCCTATTACCCAAATTTGCACTTATCCTTGTTTTTGCTTGTGTTTAGGATTTTCACAAATAACCATTACTTTACCTTTTCTTTTGATTATCTTACACTTTTCACAAATGGGCTTCACAGAAGCTCTTACTTTCATTACTTTACCCTCCTTATCGGAAGTATCTTATTTGAATCGATACGTAATACGCCCACGGGTTAAATCATATGGTGAAAGTTCTACTGTAACCTTATCTCCAGGTAAGATTTTAATAAAATTCATTCTGATTTTACCGGAAACATGAGCTAGAACTTGGTGACCATTATCTAGTTCGACTTTAAACATAGCATTGGGAAGAGGCTCAATTACAGTACCTTCTACTTCAATAACATCCTTAGACATAAATAGTGACCTCCTTATTCGCTGTCAACTTCTACTAATAGATTTCCAAGAGCTTTACGAATATCAGCATTGGTAACTTTACTTCCTGTTTCTAACTTTTCTTTGATATTTTCTGCTACTTTGTCAGTATACCATAAATGCTTAATATTTTTTTTCTTGGGATTTTGTATTCGACGGCTATCACCATTAACCACATAAACAAATTCATGGTCCCAATCAAACACCAGATAAAAGGTATCTTTATCACGACCAGCCCTGGATTTTACAAGTTGACCTTTTTTGATTTCCCGGGTTAACATACTATCACCTTATATTTCAGTTAAGATTAAAGGACCTTTTTCAGTAACAGCAACCGAATGCTCAAAATGGGCAGAAAGTTGTCTGTCTTTTGTAACAACTGTCCAGTTATCCAGTAAAGTTTCCACTTCATAACTCCCCATATTAACCATAGGTTCTATAGCTAAGCACATGCCCGGTTTTAGTCGGGGGCCTCGTCCAGGCATTCCGAAGTTAGGCACTTGTGGTTCCTCATGCATTCTAGTCCCAATACCATGTCCGACAAAATCTCTGACCACAGAAAATCCATTACTCTCCACATAATTTTGAATAGCATGAGATATATCTGTAAGTCTATTATCTACTTTTACCTGTTCAATTCCTTTATATAAACATTGCTCTGTTACTTCTAACAGATGAGCAGCACTTTCTGAAATTTCCCCAACTGGTAAAGTAACAGCGGCATCACCATAATAACCGTTAATTACTGCACCTACATCGATACTTATAATATCTCCAGATTTCAAAGCCCTTAAACCAGGAATACCATGAACTACCTCCTCATTAATGGAAGCACAAATAGTAGCTGGAAAGCCATGATAACCTTTAAAGGCAGGTACAGCACCTTTTTTAGTAATATATTCTTCCGCAATTTGATCCAGTTCTTTGGTTGTTACACCAGGAGCTACAGCTTTTTTTAATTCTCCATGGGTTTCAGCTACGATTCTACCTGCATCCTTCATGTAAGCTAGCTCCCGTTCCGATTTAAGAACAATCATACTACTCTCTCCCTAATGCGGCTAAGATATCAGCTAGCACCTTATCCATTGCTTTGGAACCATCAATTTCTTTAAGAAGTCCCTTCTCCTGGTAATATTTAATTAAAGGCGCAGTTTGCTCCTCATAAACATCTAATCGATTGCCAACAGTCTCAATTTTATCGTCATTACGTTGATATAATTCTCCACCGCATCTATCACAAATACCTTCTTCTTTTGCGGGATTAAATATTACATGGTATGTTGCACCACAAGCTTTACAAACTCTGCGACCTGTAAGCCTTTCAACTAATTCATCCCGTGCTACCTTGATGTTTATTACAGCATTAAGGCTCTTATTTAATTCAAACAATATTTCATTTAAGGCATCTGCTTGGGGCACAGTTCTTGGAAATCCATCCAGAAGAAAACCGTTATTACAATCGGCTTCAGCTAAACGTTCTTTAACAATACCAATTGTTACCTCATCAGGCACCAGTTTTCCCTGGTCCATATAACTCTTAGCCTTTTTCCCAAGTTCGGTACCTTCTTTAATTGCTTTTCTAAACATATCTCCTGTAGAGATATGGGGAATACTAAGTTCACCTGTTAACTTCTCAGCCTGGGTACCTTTACCGGCACCTGGAGGTCCCATTAAGATAATCTGCATTATATTCCTCCTATCTAGGCTCTTACTTCATAAAACCTTCATAATGGCGCATCAATAGACTAGCTTCTAGCTGTTTCATTGTTTCCAGGGCTACCCCTACCACAATCAGTAACGCTGTTCCACCAAAATATACAGGTAACTTGGTAGTGGAGATTAAAATTGTAGGTAGCACTGCAATAACAGCTAAGAAAATTGCGCCTACTAAAGTAATCCGGTTCATAACCTTAGCGATATATTCTGAAGTTGGGCGCCCCGGTCTCAATCCTGGAATAAATCCACCGTATTTCTTAATATTATCAGCAACATCCATTGGATTAAAGGTTATTGCTGAATAGAAATAGGTAAAAAATATTATGAGGATTGCATAAAAGAAATTATAGAAAAATGATTGAAAGTTAAATACATTTGTTACCCAGATAGCAAAACTGTTATTGGGGAACCAGGATGCTATTGTTCCTGGGAACAATAAAATTGACATAGCAAAAATAACAGGAATAACACCGGCAGAGTTTACTTTAATTGGTATATGGGTGCTTTGGCCACCATATACCTTGCGTCCTACAACTCTTTTGGCATATTGTACTGGGATACGGCGCTGTCCTTCTTGAATAGCAACAATGCCCACAATTGCTACTAAAGCAATAATAGCAAATAATACTACAACAAGTATGTTAGTAGTTCCTGCTTTTACATAAGTATAGATAGCGGCTAACCCAGCTGGTAGTCTGGAGACAATACCGGCAAAAATTATCAAGGATATTCCATTACCTATACCTTTTTCAGTAATCATTTCACCTAACCACATCAAGAAGGCTGTTCCAGCAGTTAGGGTCAATGCAATTAAAAGAATACTGGAAAAAGAAGTACTAATTAATGCACTTCTTAAACCAAAGGAAATACCAATGGCTTGAATAAAACCAAGAATTACCGTTAAATACCTGGTATATTCTACAATTTTTTTCCGGCCTTCAGCACCTTCTTTAGCCAGTCTTTCCAAATAAGGTACAACTACTGTTAATAGCTGCATAATAATTGAGGCATTGATGTATGGAGTAATACTCATAGCAAAAATAGAAAACTTTCTAAAGGCACCACCAGAAATAACATCAAAGAAACCAAGTAATTGGCCCTCTTTTACCATTTGCTCAATTACAGCTAAATTTATCCCAGGTACGGGGATATGAGCCCCTATTCTAAAAACTAAAAACATTAACAGAGTAAATACTATCTTTTTACGTAGATCCCCAATTTTTAAAGCACTACGCAGAGCTTGAAGCATTATATCACCTCAACTCTGCCGCCAGCCGCTTCTATTTTTTCTTGGGCAGCCTTGCTGATAGCGTTAACTTTTAGTACTAAAGGTTTAGTTATTTCACCTTTTCCTAAAACTTTAATCCCGCCATTTTTAATCTGTTTTACTACACCTGCCTGTTTTAAAAAATCAGGTGTAATTTCTGTATTGGCATCAAACTTTTCCAGTAAGGTTAAATTTACTTCTGTATATTCGGTTTTAAATCTGGCATTAGTAAAACCTTTTTTGGGCATGCGACGTTGTAACGGGGTTTGACCACCTTCGAAATAGGGACCTTTACCACCACCGGAACGGGCTTTTTGACCCTTATGGCCTTTACCAGCAGTTTTGCCCAAACCAGAACCGATACCCCTACCTTTACGCTTTTTAGTATGCCTTGAACCTTCTGCAGGTTTTAGCTCATGGAGTTTCACTGAAAACACCTCCTGTTTTAAGCATCCACTTCTTCAACCTTAACTAAATGACTAACAGTATTAACCATTCCTCTAATTGCAGGTGTATCCTCATGAATGACAGAACTATTAGTTTTCTTTAGGCCGAGGGTTTTTACAACTTTTCGTTGCTGTTCAGGTCTACCAATAACACTTTTTACTAAAGTAACTTTAATTTTATTAGCCATTTTTATCCCCCTAACCTAGAATTTCTTCAACTGTTTTACCTCTAAGTTTAGCAACTTCTTCCACCCTTTTTAAGGATGCTAAACCTTGAAGAGTAGCTTTAACAATATTCAATGCAGTATCAGAGCCTAAAGATTTGGTTAGAATATTTTTGATTCCTGCCAATTCCACAACTGCCCTTACCGGTCCACCAGCTATAACACCAGTACCTTCTGCAGCTGGTTTTAATAAAACTTTACCTGCACCAAAACGACCTATTATTTCATGAGGAATCGTAGAATTAATGACTGGTACTTCTATCAAGTTTTTCTTTGCATCTTCAATGCCTTTGCGGATAGCTTCGGGAACTTCGTTAGCTTTACCCATACCAACACCAACTTTACCGTTACCGTCACCAACAACCACAAGAGCACTAAAGCTAAAACGACGACCACCTTTGACAACTTTAGCAACCCGGTTTATGTGAACTACCTTTTCATTCAGATCAAGTTTGCTTGCATCTATTCTCGCCAATTACCTTTCCCTCCTTCACCATAGATTAGAAGTCAAGACCGGCTTCCCTGGCCCCTTCAGCGAGAGCTTTTATACGACCATGATAGATATTACCGCCCCGGTCAAATACTACTTTCTCAATTCCTTTTGCCAAAGCTTTTTTGGCAACTAGTTCGCCAACTTTTCTAGCAGCTTCCACATTACCACCAAAACCTTCTAATTCCAAAGAAGAGGCCGCTACCAGTGTAACGCCAGCAACATCATCTATAACTTGGGCATAGATGTTTTTCAAGCTTCTATAAACACTTAAACGTGGTCTCTCAGGAGTACCAGTAATATTGTGTCTTAATTTCCAGTGTTTTTTAGCACGGATTTTCTTTTTGGGAGTTTTGGTAATCACTTTTGCTTCACTCCTTTCACTGAAAATAAGAGCTTACGCTACTTATTTTTTAGCCCCAGCTTTACCAGCTTTAAGTTTAATTCTTTCACCTTCGTATCTAATACCCTTACCTTTATATGGTTCAGGCTCTCTAACCGCACGGATGTTAGCGGCCAGGGTTCCAACTTCCTCTTTATCGATCCCCTTAACAATAACTTTGGTAGGAGCCGGAACTTCAATCTCCAGGTTCTTACCAGGTTCAATTTCAACAGGATGCGAGTAACCTACCTGAAGAACCAATTTTTTTCCTTGCATTTGTGCTCTGTATCCTACACCAACCAATTCTAAGGTCTTCTGGTAACCTTTTGTTACACCTTCTACCATGTTATTTACAAGGGTACGAGTTAGTCCATGTAAAGCTTTATGTTTATTACTGTCACTTGGACGCATTATAATAACTTGTTTATCTTCAACCACAACTTCCATTTCATTGTGGAGCTCTCTTGTTAATTCACCCTTAGGTCCTTTTACAGTAATAACATTATCTTGTAAAGTAACTTGAACTCCGTCAGGAATAGTGACGGGAAGCTTACCAATCCTGGACATTTTTACACCTCCCGAGCTTTATACTAGTGATTTTACCATACATAACAGATTACTTCGCCACCTAAACCAGTTTTACGAGCTTCTTTATCAGTCATAATTCCCTGGGATGTAGAGATTATTGCTATTCCTAAACCACCAAGTACTCTTGGTATTTCATCTTTTTTACAATAAACCCTTAAACCAGGTTTACTAATACGTTTCATACCAGTAATAACCTTTTCCCGGTTACTACCATATTTTAAATAAATACGAATAATCCCTTGTTTTCCATCTTCTATATACTCGTAATCTTTAACAAAACCTTCTTTTTTAAGAATTTCCGCTAAAGCTTTTTTGGTTTTGGAAGCAGGAATTTCAACCTTTTCATGCATAACCATGTTTGCATTACGAATTCTTGTCAAAAAATCAGCAATCGGATCAGTCATAACCATTTACAGCGACCCCCTTCCATTCCTTGAGGTTTACCAACTGGATTTTGTAACTCCGGGCAATTGACCTTTGTATGCAAGTTCACGGAAACAAACCCGGCAAAGACCAAATTTGCGCATATAAGCCCGGGGACGTCCACAGACTTTACATCTATTTACTACCCGCACTTTATATTTTGGAGCTTTTCTTACTTTCATCGACGTTTTCGCCACTGTATTACCTCCTTATAAATTTAACTTGCAAACGGCATTCCAAGGAGCTTTAACAGTTCTCTACCCTCTTCATCAGTCCTGGCAGTAGTTGTAAATACAACTTCCATACCACGAAGTTTATCAATTTTATCATATTCGATTTCGGGGAATAGTAACTGTTCTTTTAAACCCAAGCTATAATTCCCCCTACCGTCAAATGACTTAGGAGAAACACCTCTAAAGTCACGAACCCGCGGTAAAGCAACATTAAATAGTTTATCAACAAATTCGTACATCCGGTCTCCCCGTAGTGTTACTTTAACACCAATAGGCATTCCAGCACGTAACTTAAAGGCAGCTATGGATTTTTTTGCTTTAGTTACTACAGGTTTTTGACCTGATATCATGGTCAAATCTTGAATAGCAGCATCTAAAGCTTTTGGATTTTGTACAGCTTCACCTAAACCGATGTTGATAACAACCTTTTCTAATTTAGGTATTTCCATAACGTTTTTGTAATTAAACTTTTGCTGCAAAGCTGGAACAATCTCATTAAGATACTTTTCTTTCAATCTAGCCATCCGCTTTAGCCTCCTTTCTAGAGAGAACTATTTATCCAGTACTTCTCCACACTGATGGCAGCTGCGAACCCTTTTTCCATCAGTTAGTTCTTTTTTCCGAATTCTTACGCCCTCACCACATTTGGGACAGAAAGGCATAACATTAGAAACATGAATAGGTGCTTCCCTTTCAACTATGCCACCTTGAGGCATTTTTTGAGTTGGACGGGAATGTTTTTTAATAATATTTACACCTTCAACTATTACTCGCAAATCACTGGGAAATGCTTGCAGCACTTTTCCTTTTTTGCCTTTATCTTTACCGGCAATAACAACTACGTTATCACCTTTTCTTACATGCAACTTATTCTTAGCCACTATTTTCACCTCCAAAGGCTACATCTTTTACAGCACTTCAGGAGCAAGAGATATTATTTTCATAAAGTCTTTCTCCCGCAACTCTCTAGCAACTGGCCCAAAGATACGGGTTCCTCTAGGGCTTTTATCATCTTTTATAATTACAGCCGCATTTTCACTAAAACGAATATATGAACCATCTGGTCTTCTAAGGGCGTCGGTGGTTCTTACAACCACTGCTTTTACTACATCACCTCGTTTAACAACGCCGCCAGGTGTTGCCTCCTTAACAGAAGCAATAATAATATCACCAACAGAGGCATAACGACGCTTAGAACCACCTAAAACCCGGATACATAGTAATTCTTTTGCTCCGGTGTTGTCACCCACTTTAAGTCTTGTTTCTTGTTGAATCATGCCAGGTTACCTCCTTTCGGCAACAGGTCTATATGGGACTATAGAATAGGTGCCTTTTCTACTATTTCTACAACACGCCATCTTTTATCTTTACTTAATGGGCGAGTTTCCATAATCTTAACTTTATCCCCTATACCACAAGTATTTTCAGCATCATGGGCTTTATACTTTTTAGTTAATTTAGTGGTTTTATTATATAGAGGATGACGGAAATAGTTTTCTACAGCTACGGTAACTGTTTTATCCATTTTATTACTAACTACAACACCGTAAAGGACTTTACGGTTTCCTCTTTCCATCCGTACTAACCTCCTTAGCTTAAATTAGGCCCTTTGCTCTTTTAGTTCACGTTCCCGTAAAATTGTCTTAACTCGAGCAATATCTTTTTTAACCTCTTTAATTCTCATGGGGTTTTCAAGTTGGCCTGTCGCCATTTGGAAACGCAAATTAAAGAGTTCTTCTTTGAGGTTATCAACTTTTCTTAGTAATTCGTCTACTGTTAAGTCACGAAGTTTATTAGCTTTCATTTGCGTCACCACCCATTTCCTCCCGTTTGACGAACTTACATTTAACGGGCAATTTATGCATAGCTAAACGAAAAGCTTCACGGGCGATATCTTCGGGAACTCCGGCCAATTCAAACATTATCCGGCCAGGTTTTACAACTGCAACCCAAAATTCTGGAGAGCCTTTACCAGCACCCATCCGTGTTTCTGCAGGTTTTGCAGTAACAGGTTTATCAGGGAAAATCTTGATCCATACTTTACCACCCCGTTTAATATAACGGGTCATCGCTATACGTGCAGCTTCTATTTGACGGTTTGTAATCCAACCGGCTTCTAAGGATTGCAGACCATATTCACCATAGGAAACAGTATTACCCCTTTGAGCCTTACCTTTCATTGTTCCCCTGTGCGGTCTACGCCATTTCACTCTTTTTGGAACTAGCATCTTATTCGCCCCCTTCCTTAGGTTGAACATTCTTAGCCTCAGGAAGAACTTCTCCTTTGTAAATCCAGACTTTTACACCAATTTTTCCGTAAGTTGTATCTGCTTCTGCAAAACCATAGTCAATATCTGCTCTTAATGTATGGAGAGGAACTTTTCCTTCACTATACCATTCAGTGCGGGCAATCTCCGCCCCACCTAAACGGCCGGAAACAGCAATTTTGATACCTTCAGCTCCCATTCTTAAAGCCCGGGAAACTGACTGTTTCATAGCTCTTCGAAAAGCAATTCGACGTACCAGTTGAGCAGCAACATTTTCCGCAACTAATTGAGCATCAATTTCTGGCTTTTTAACTTCTTGAATATTAATATTAACCTGTTTTTTGGTCATCTTTTCCAATGTATTACGTAAGGCTTCAACTTCAGAACCGTTTCGACCAATAACAATACCAGGTTTGGCAGTGAAGATAGTTATTTTCACACGACTATTAGCCGCTCTCTCTATTTCGATATTAGAAATACCTGCCTGAAATAGTTTTTCTTTAATGTACTTACGGATTTTTAGATCTTCGTGGAGGAGTTCTACATAGTTTTTATCTGCATACCACTTGGCATCCCAGTCTTTGATGATACCAATCCGTAAACCCTTAGGACTTACCTTTTGACCCACTTAGTTATCCCTCCTTTTTTTCGGAAACTATCACAGTAATGTGACTAGTTCTCTTGCGAATAAGGTCCGCTCTACCCATAGCTCTGGGTTTGAAACGTTTTAAAGTAGGACCTTGATCTACATAGGCACGACTTACAACCAAAGAGTCCACGTCCATCTCATAATTATGCTCAGCATTAGCAACAGCGGACTTTAATACTTTTTCAATTAACTCCGCACCTTTATTAGGTGTGAATTTTAAGATAGCAAATGCATCTTGAATATCTTTACCCCTAATCAGGTCAATTACCTGACGAGCTTTACGGGGCGAAATTCTAATATATTTTGCAACAGCTTTAGCTTCCATAGCTAGAACCCCCTCTCTGGTTTCTATTTAAGGGCTGTAGACCGTTCAGTATGGGCTCCATGACCTTTAAAAGTCCTAGTAGGAGCAAATTCTCCTAATTTATGCCCAACCATATCCTCTGTTATATACACAGGAACATGTTTGCGTCCATCATGTATTGCAATAGTATGACCTACCATATCAGGAAATATGGTTGAACTACGAGACCAGGTCTTAATTACCCGCTTCTCATTCTTTTCGTTCATAGCTTGAATTTTTGCTAGTAATTTTTTATCAACATATGGTCCCTTTTTTAATGATCTACTCATGAGGTGTGATTAGCCTCCTTTCGCGCAAGGTTATTTCTTGCGAGGTTTAACAATATATTTATCATTTGGATTATTCTTCTTACGGGTTTTACCACCGATGGCAACTTTACCCCAAGGTGTCATCGGAGATTTGCGTCCGATAGGTGCACGACCTTCACCACCACCGTGGGGATGATCCACAGGGTTCATTACAACACCACGCACAGTAGGACGTCTATTTTTCCAACGTGAACGACCAGCTTTACCAATAGTAATGTTTTCGTGGTCTAGGTTACCAACTTGACCGATAGTTGCTTTACAATTAATATGCACTAAGCGAACTTCACCAGAAGGTAATCTTAAGTGTGCGTAATTTCCTTCTTTAGCCATTAATTGTGCCGAACTACCAGCCGAACGACAAAGCTGAGCACCTTTTAGAGGTTTAAGTTCAATATTGTGGATAATAGTACCCACAGGAATGTTCTGTAAGGGTAAAGCATTACCAACTTTAATATCTGCATTTGGTCCAGAAACTACTGTATCACCAACATTTAATCCATTGGGAGCAATAATATATCTTTTTTCCCCATCAACATAATTTAGTAATGCAATCCGAGCAGAACGGTTTGGATCATATTCAATAGTAGCAACTTTAGCTGGAATACCATCTTTATTCCTTTTAAAGTCAATTTTACGATAGAGTCTTTTATGACCGCCACCTTGGTGACGCACCGTTAAACGCCCTTGAGTATTTCTGCCGGCGTTCTTTTTAAGAGGTTCAACCAACGATTTCTCCGGTTTATCAGTAGTTATTTCTTCAAAAGTCGAAACTGTCATCTGACGTCTACCAGGAGAAGTAGGTTTGAACTTTTTGATTGGCATCACAGTTCCCTCCTTCACTTACTTAGTAGCTAATTAATAAGTCTAAGGTTTCCCTTCGCTAGGTTAAGGTTTTTCTCAACCTCAACCTTAACCTTGACCTTTTCTTATTAGCTAGCCCACGTGAATTTTACAGTCCTTCAAATATTTCTATTTTGTCGCCTTCTTTCAAGGTGACAATTGCCTTTTTCCAGTCAGGTCTTTTGCCTTCATAACGGCCCATACGTTTCATTTTACCTTTTACAATCATGGTTTTCACATCGAGAACTTTGACCTTAAATATTTCTTCGATGGCCTTCTTGATATCAATTTTATTTGCCTTTAAGTCCACTTTAAAGGTGTACTTGTTATGTTCCATATTAGCTACGGACTTTTCAGAAACAACTGGTTTGATGATGATGTCGCGTGGATTTTTCATTACGCCAACACCTCCTCAACCTTGGCTACTGCATCTTTAGTTAAAATCAATTTATCATGGGTTAAAATATCATAAACATTCAAACCTGAAGCCATCATTGGGGTAATCCCTGGAATGTTTCGTGATGATTTATAAACATTTTCATCTAAATCGGCAGTAACAACTAATGCTTTTTGAGCTTTTAATGCATCTAAAACTTTAAGCATTTCTTTTGTTTTGGGTTTTTCAAACTTTAGTTCATCAACTACGATTAACTCACCATCTTGTACTTTAGCGGATAATACCGATTTCAGAGCTAATCTTCTTTTCTTTTTAGGGATGGAATAATTATAATCCCTTGGTTTAGGGCCAAAAACAATTGCTCCACCACGCCACAATGGTGAACGGATTGTACCAACCCGAGCACGACCAGTACCTTTTTGTCTCCAAGGCTTACGTCCACCACCTCTTACTTCTCCTCTGGATTTAGTTGAAGAAGTACCCCGGCGCAAACTAGCCATTTGCATTACAACAGCTTCATGAACTACACTCTCATTGGGCTCAATGCCGAAAATTTCATCTTTGAGTTCAATTTCACCTACTTGAGAGCCTTGCGTATTATATAAAGCTACCTTTGGCATCGTAGTTCCTCCTTTCTTGCCACAAAACTTTACTTAGACTTCACAGAAGCTTTTATTGTTAGTAAAGCTTTTTTGGGACCTGGAACTGAACCTTTTACTAAAAGAAGATTACGTTCCTTGTCAACCTTTACAACTTGTAAGTTCTGTACAGTAACCTTTTCGGTACCCATACGTCCAGGTAATTTGCGGCCTTTAAATACTCTGTTTGGACCTAATGCACCTAATGAACCAGGACGACGGTGGTATTTTGAACCATGGGCCATAGGTCCTCTATTAAAGTTGTGTCTTTTAATTGCACCTGCAAAACCTTTACCTTTACTGATTCCAGAAACATCTACCTGGTCACCTTCCTGGAATACGTCCACTTTTAATTCCTGACCAACTTTGTATTCTTCAGCATCATCTAAGCGAAATTCTTTTAAGTATTTCACAGGTTTAACTTGAGCTTTAGTGAAATGACCTTTTTGAGGTTTAATCACACGAGATTCCTTTTGTTCTCCAAATCCTACTTGGATAGCTTCATAACCATCTGTTTTGGTAGTTTTAGTCTGTACAACCACACATGGTCCAGCTTCAATAACAGTAACAGGAATAGCTTTACCCTCTTCATTGAAAATTTGAGTCATTCCCACTTTTCTTCCTAATAACGCTTTCATCTTTTTGCCACCTCCTACTAGAACCTAAAAACTTAATTCTATTACAGCTTGATTTCGATATCTACTCCAGCAGGCAAATCTAATCTCATCAATGAATCTACAGTCTTAGGAGTAGGTTCCAAAATATCGATTAAACGCTTATGAGTACGCATTTCAAACTGCTCTCTGGAGTCTTTGTTTACGTGTGGAGATCTCAAAATAGTAAATATGTTCTTCTCAGTTGGAAGAGGAATGGGTCCTGAAACATTAGCCCCCGTTTTCTTAGCAGTCTCCACTATTTTCTGAGCAGACTGATCTAAAATTCTGTGATCAAAAGCTTTTAAACGAATTCTAATTTTTTGCTTTGCCATAAAAATTCCCTCCTTTGCGCCCGAATTTAATACGGACATTCTCAGCAGAAATTTCCTAGTCCACGGTGTCTGGCGTGTCACCGCAGTAGCAACCTCCTACTTCATCGCATGTCATGCACACTTTTATAATTATAGCATAATGCTTATAATTGCGCTACAAAAATAGTGATAATATTAAAACATATTCAGGGGCGAGTTCAAGCATCTCTCGCCCACTGAATTATGATAATCAGTATTTATTAGTGTGAAAGAGAATAGTGTCCAGAGTCGTG
>JASKKI010000042.1 GCA_030154225.1 Clostridia bacterium
CCGGGTTACTCGTAAAGTTAAAAACGATTCTACCATTTCTATTGCCAATACTTTATTTGAAGTGCCTTTTAAGTATGTGGGCGATAGTATTTATGTCCGGTATGATCCTACTTCTATGGATAAGGCTTACATATTTTCTGAGGATGGTACGCTCTTAGATACTATTTATCCTGTTAGGAAAATTGATAATTCCAAGATCCGCAGAGAACATAATGTTAGACCTGTTGATTTTTCAACTTTTTCTACTGATTAAAATTAGATATTGGAGGTCACTTTTATGTTTAATGCTTTTTTTGGATAATCAACCGGCGGCTTGATATTATTTTTTATCACTTTTATGTACTCAAGGGTTACTTGAAATCAGAAAATTGATAAAGTCCCCCAAACCCTTTAACCATCAGCTTTTCGCCCGCTCAAGCCTTGCGACACTTTCTATATGCCTTGAGCGCATGAAAAAGATAATTTTTAGATGGCATCCATATGAATATTATTACTTAAGATCTGCCTTAACTTCTGCCGAAGTCTTTCTTCTTCTCCACTTTCATTGGTCTTTATCCTCAGTATTTGAATCCCGTATTTGTTTAAAATGCTATCTTTCATCTCATCCCGTTTCAATTGAGTAGGATTATTCTCATGGTAAGCATATCCATCGACCTCAACAACAAGTATCGGGCGCTTATCAACTTTGTTAAAAATTAAAAAATCCATATGAGTTAGGACATTCATTGCATATTTACATTCTTCATCACTGAGTTTCTCGGGATTTCTAATCAGCATCCTTAAAGGTTGATGCATAACTCGATCAAGATCCTGAAATTCCGGCTCACCCAAGACTTTTTCTATTACATAATTCATGAGGTTTTCTGATTCAAGGGCAGATACCCTTTTTCTTTTCTTTTTGATTGCAAGGAGTTGTTCTGAATAACGATGGTAAAGAAGATCGAATACTGAGTATATATGGCTTTGAACAACCTCAAAATTGTTATACTCTATATATCTTACGAGATCATCGAGATTGGAACTTCTATTCTTATCGTTATCAGAAGTTACAACAATCAGTTTGTTGACAGCCCTTGAAATGGCAACATTGATTAAATTGGGGTTATCAACAAAATCGTTGATATCATTCACAACTGTTGTAAGGATAATCGTATCTTTTTCTCGACCTTGATACTTATGAACCGTATCAATTTCGATAATTTCATTCCTTAAAACATTTACTATTTTTTCCGCTTGCAAACGAAAGGGAGAAATAATGCCAACTTTCTCCGAACAGTCTTTCCCTATTTGTTGGGGAAGAACTTCTTCCAAAAATAACATCGATCTGCCTTTGATTATATCTTCCCCTAGCGTGATTACCCGGAGCTGTCTTGTAAACAACCAAAGGAGTTCCTTCACCTTTATCTTCGGTTAGGACAATAAGTTCCCCATTATAGAACTTTGAGTTACAGAAACCGATGATCTTTGGGTGGCAGCGATAATGCTCTCGAAGTAATGTCTTGGAAATATCGTTAAACAGATCAACAATAGAGGAGAGCATGCTATTTTGCGCAAAATTATAAGCTTTAGGTAAATGATACTGACTGAAAACTTTATTTGTTTTCCTTGCTAACTCCTCGGGTACGACATTGGGTAATTGCTTGCGATCCCCCACAATAACTGCATTTCTGGCAGAAGAAAAGGCTAAGGCTCCTGTAACGATATCTACCTGTGAGGCTTCATCTATAATAAGATAATCAAATAAATAATTGGGAGGGGCACAGTTTCTTAAAGAATATGTGGTACTAAGAATAACGGGATATTCATTAATAAATGAATTAAAATCTTTCCATAAGGCATCATCGGCAAAAATTTTACGCACCTTTTGCTGAGAATACCTTCGTGAAAGCCGCGCTTTAAAAAGAAGCATTGAGATACGGCTATACTCCCGCATATTTTCCTCAAAGCGATAATTTTCAAGTTGTTTCGAAAGCTTGTTTATGGTATTCTGAAGTTCTTTTTCTCTTTTCTCGTAAAAGAATTTTTGAAGAAGAGAAATTATCTGTTCACTGGAATGATTATAAAATGAAAAGCTAGTAATTCCATAACGTAAAAGATATTTGAGCTTATCAAAGAGTGAAATGACGCCTTTCTCTTCAATCCTTTGCTGATAATCCAACCAAAATGACAAGATATCTTTTGAATTATGACGTAAGAGTGATTGGTAAGTAATATATATGTTGCCTGTTTCCGATAAGTATTTATAAAAGTACTCTTTTTCAGTGGCCAATGCTGCTAACTCTTGCTTGGTTTGAGCAAGGAGGTTTTTCACTTCAAGCATTTTCTTTAGCTTTTGGCCAATTTCAATTAATTTTTGCTGATAGTTTGAGTAATCCGATGCATCTAACACCCAAGAATTCATTTCCGGATATAGCCCTGTTTGCTCGGAAAAGAATTTCCGTTTGTTTTCCAATTTGCCTAAATAAGATGCAATAAAATCCAAACCGTAATTCTGGAGTTTTTCTAAAACATTGGCGGTAGCTGTATTATTATTGGATACTACGGCAACCGTTTTTCCTTCAATTATAGCATTTGCAATAATATTTAAAATCGTTTGGGTTTTGCCTGTTCCGGGAGGGCCTTCAATAACACTGATTTTTTCAGTTAATGCTTTTTCTGTGGCCTCTTTCTGACTAAGGTTAAAGCCAAAGGGAAAGATAGGCATTTTTTTATCTTTCCGTGACTTAATCAATATTACCGGGTTAAGATAATCTGCCAAAACACTATTAGGACTTATAAATGATATTTTCTCATATTGTTTGCTAACGAAACCTTCCTGCTCCTCATCATTAATCTTCATAAGAGTCGCGAGTTGTTGAAGATACTTAAAAACATTTCTAGCATCAGAATTCTTTAGGCAGCTTTGTTCTATAGTCAATTCCTTTCGAGGGTACACTTTATGATATCCTTTGATATAGCCGATCCGAATAAATTCACGAAAGTCCAGAATCCTCTTTACGCCTGAAAGAGGCTGCTTGTCTTTATAAACAACAGTTGTTGCCGTGTCATAAGATACCGGGTCTTTAAGCCACTTCACATTGACAGGATTATATTCAAATATTTGCGTACTATTCTTAAAGACAACCTGCACCTTGCCATTAACATATATACACTTTTCAATCGCCTCAGTTCTATCTTCACCTTTTAATAAAATGAGATGTTCTTCAATATTCAAGTACTAACCTCCTTTCTTAAGGTGCAGTGGATTTGAAAGGGTATCTCCCCACTCAATCTTGGCATCATCGATATTATGTAAGAACATATTCATTCTACAAAGAAAATGGGTTTGACCGTTTCTTTCCTGTCCGTAAATCTGTGCCTTCCCTGAAGGTACTTTTTTATAGGCTTTAATAAGAAGTGATCCGGAACCGCAGGTTGGGTCATAAATTCTGTCATTTTCCTCTGGTTTAACAAGCCTTGCCAAAAGTTCCGACACTTCAGCAGGTGTAAAAAATTCTCCACCTTTTTGCCTGCATCAGAAGCAAAATTTGCTATCATGTATTCATAAGCGTTGCCGATAACATCTCCATCGGCAAGTCTTGAAAGTCTTAAGTCAAGGTCTTTAAAATCCTCCAATAAATGCTTTAGCATTGCATTTCGTTCTTTTGTACTGCCGAGAACTGATTCTGAGTTGAAGTCGATATTTTTAAATACACCTCTTAATTTTGTCTTGTTTTCTTCTTCAATATGGGCTAATGCTTTATTAATGATTTCTCCTATATTAGGCTGGTTTCTTTTTTCATATATGTAATCAAAGGTACTACTTTCTGCTGCTGATCTATAGCAGGAAACCTCACAACTATATCTCTCAGCATGCTCGTTTTTATAATTTGAATTGCTGATCCTATTGCTCTTCTTGCGTAGTAACGTTTCATCTTATTTTCCACAACTTGCCAATAATTATTTTGTACTATTCTAAAAATAACATTTAAAAATAAAAAATAAAGCACCTGCATAATTTTAAATAAATACACTTATGCAGGTATTTTAAACTTTATAAATCAAATTCCTTCAAAAAATCCACTACATACCTTCTTTTTAACCTTTCATGCCACTTCTGGTTATAATAATTTCTAAGACATCCGTAACATGAGGTATCCATATCATCTCCTCCACACTTACAGCCCAGCATAAGCCTTAAGGTTTCTCGGAAAACCCCCTCTAAAGCACCATGCTCTGTTATCCTTTTTACATGCCCTGCTCCTCCAGGAGTAGTATCAAACAATATTAAAGAAAAGTTTCCATTTCCTGATTCTTCATTCTTAAACCAGTGTAAACACCCGGAAATATCCTTTCTTTCAATATCCAGGTAACGACTCATTCCCTCAAGTATTCCGTATAATATTGATAAAGATTTCTCAAAATCAGATAAATCAGTGCTAATGAATTTTATCTGAACAACATCTGTTTTAAACCTGTGTCCAAGGGAAAATCTTTTAAGAATATTGTTTAAACAAGGATATCCTGAAGGATTTTTATGTTTTATATTTCCTAACTTACCTGAATAGTGATCCTCTTTTACTAAACCGTAACCACAAACATCACATATAAAAAACTTTGATTCATTTAAAACTGCAAGTTCATCATTGCTACTAGTTCCAATAAGTATCTTTCTTCCATTAATATAATGTTCTATAAAATCGACCTTATTTTCATAACCTATATATGATATTTCACCTCTATAAGTACGCTCAGGTTTAGTAAGTCTAACCTTTTCCACCTTTTGATCCATTATGAATCCAAAATTAGGTATTAAAAATGTTTTTATCTCATTATTTTCAAATGGAATACCACATTGGGCACATTTTTCAAATCTATTATCTTCAACACCATAATTATGTCTGGTTATATTTAATGTATTGCAGTTTTTACATCTTACATAGTCATATAAATCCCATTCTTTACCTTCTATCTTTTTTATATATCTGCCTGTAATAAGCTTATTATCTGCAACTATTTGTGAATCAGGAGCATATTCAGATATTGCTATAATCAAATCCCTGGAAAGATTTAAACCTATTTGCTCACTCTTGGTTGACCTATTCATTTGCAATTCAACGGTATCTACAGGGAAGCCATATTTAGGAATCAAATTTTTCCTGGATAAAAAAGAAAGTATAGGTTCTCCCTTTAAGGTATCTATTAAATTTGTTATTTTTCTTGCTGCATTGAATTCTTTACTTGTTGGAGTTTCAGTGTCCCATTTCTTTTTTATTTTATCCATCAAGTTATTAAGTTCAGCTAGATCACTTAAAAATTCTTTACTCACAAGCCATAATAATCCATTCTTACCAATTAGACCATCTATCCATCCAAAATGCTCTATATCAAAATCTGTTAACAATCTTGAAGGAACAAATTTTAAAATATAATTTTTAAGATCATTTGGTTTATTCTGAAGATATTGACTGAATTTTTCTGCACCATCTTTTGCAAAAAATGTTCCTGCATCCTTAAAATAATCACTATATTTTCTCCAGAAAAAGGCAAAAGATGAAGCATATATGTGTCTTATAACTATTTTTTCATTTTCAATATTAAACTTAGGAGGTTTTATTAAACCTTTTATCATCGCAACAGGTTCATTAAAATAGGAAAAATCATGGGAAGTTCTATTGCAAAAGGTTATGGCATAAGCAG
Source organism: Clostridia bacterium (assembly GCA_030154225.1). Lineage (GTDB taxonomy): Bacteria > Bacillota > Peptococcia > Peptococcales > BICA1-8 > JASKKI01. The sequence goes on from JASKKI010000042.1 coordinate 5,680, forward strand.
CTGATTTTATACTTCTTCCCGCTCGTCCTGCACGTTGAGCATAATTGGCTGGTGATGGTGGCATATTTCTCATAAATACAGTTTCAAGGGTTCCCACATCAACACCCATTTCAAAGGTAGTTGAACAACTCAAAACATTTATATCCTTGTTTTTAAAACTGTTCTGATATTCATAGGCCTTTTTTCTGTCAAGTTGGGCAGTGTGTTCAACAACTTTAAGTGGGACGATATCCATATTTAAATATATTTCTCTATAATGGTTATTTTTTAAAATTTCATCAGGATTAAATTCCTCAAGTTTACCTTCACATTTAAAAATAGGACATGTTCCCTGAACATTGTGCATAGTTATGGCTTTACACTTTGGGCATATATACCATTTAGCGGGGATTCTAACAACAATAGCGTTATAATCCAGTTTATACTTGCCATTTTCCACATTTTTCAGTATCCCCCTGTCCTTTAGGATTTCCCAAATGGTTATGAGAAACTTATTAATCTGTTCTTCACTATCTCCTATCTTATGACCTAATGCCCTTTTTATATAATCAGCCCTTGTATTAGTCATCCCTTGTGTTGTAGGAATCCAGGAACGGGTGTAATCTACCTTTTCAGACAGGGAAAAATTCATCTCAATACCATTATAAGTAAAATACTCTCTGTCTTTTTCTGTAATCCCAATACTGTGGTCATAATATATTGCACTATTTATTCTAAAATTATCTGCTAAAATATTAAAAAGTGCCTCAACTTCAGTTTTTTTCAGACCAAGTTTTGGGTTTTCACTAAGACTAATATTTGTTTCAAAGGCAACTATACCCATATTTTGAAGTGAAGTTTTACTTCTTATATCAAATAGTTCTAAAAGCACAGCCTTCCAAGCCTCTATTTCCCTTTCTGAACTATTACCAACTCCATATTTATCAAACATAGCTTCAAGTTTTTTCACAAAATTACTAAGGGCAATCCCTTTAGCCTTAAGCCTTTCTTCATTTTCCTTTACAACCTCACATATAATTCTTTTATATAACATCATTTGGTAAGTCTGATCAAGATAACTTGCAAAATAGGCAGCTGCCTGTCTGCTATCTGAGAATGATAAAAATTGCTTTCTCTGAGTTTCATACGATGTTGAGTTTAACCCACTATCTAATCCAAAACCAAATTCATCTTCTATTTTATCTATATTTCTTTTAACTTTTATACTTGGAAGTTCTTCATATAAAGCTGTCGCAACAACACTTGTTGCAGCTTCATGACCTGTAAAGAAACTTCTTATAACGCTTCTTTTAGTGTTAATACTTTCACAGGCAACACACTTATGCAAAGTTCCTTTTTTTGGCTTTACTCTCTTGACAGTATTTATATATTTATCTCCACAATCACATGGTTTTCCCGAAGTTGAGGCGATCCTCCCTATAGAACCACATTTTCCGCATAAATAATAATCATTTACTTCTATTTGAGCATCTTCATTACTCATATCATCATTATCATTATAGGCTTTATTACTTAAAAGAAAAAATTCTTCAGTATCATTTACATCTTCAAAACTCTTTTGTTCAAGCTTGCCTTCATCCGATATTTTTCCTGGTATATATATTGAATTACAGTAATTGCAAACTCCTATTTCAAATACCTTAAATTTATCTTTTCCCTCATAATAATTTTCTCTTCTTGTGATAAACAGTTTTTTACTTGGACTTAGAGTTATATAAGCACCTTCAAGAGCTTTGATAAACATATGATATCTAGCTTCAAATATTCTATCCCCGTTTTTTATAGCCTTTGATGCTACTGCCACAAAATCTACTAAATCTTCCTGGCTTATCCCAATTTTTTTGGAAACATCACTAACCGTTAAAGTAGTATTATTTAATACTTGTCTAATTTGATGATAATTTAAATCCCGTAATATCATTTCATAGAGCACTTCTTCCAAATTGCTTTCTATATTTACACCTTTAATATTTGATGCTAAGTATCTTTTTATCTCAACCTCCGGTTCATTATCCCTAAGCATTTGAGCTAATTTATTATAAACATTAAAATTAATCCTATATATATTATTTGGAAACTCAATTCTTGCTTTAATTCCTCTAACTATGTCTTCAGTTTTAAATTCTGAAGAACAAAGTTGAGTGGCAAAATATGCAACCTCATCATTAGATTTTTCATCACCTAAAGTAGCACTGGTTAAAATAAACTGTATATCATCTCTGTTTATATATGCTTTTACACGTCTCAAAAGCATTGAAACCTCAATACCTGTGGCTCCCCTGTAAACATGGGCTTCATCAAGTACAATAAACTTCCAGAGATGAGAATACTCAGAAGAAAAAAATATCTTATCTCCAGGTCTTAACATAAGGTATTCAAGCATAGCATAGTTCGTTATAAGAATGTTTGGAGGAGCATTTCTCATCCTCTCCCTTGATAAAAGTTCGTTTTTAAGTGGATTTTCATTATTATTGAGAATTTTATATTTTTCTATGGCTTCTTTCTCGTATTCTTCAGTCTCCCCGGTATAACACCCAAAGGTGATATGAGAATAATTCTTTAAAAGTTCCCTAAATCTATATACCTGGTCATTTGCCAGGGCATTCATGGGATAAATTAATATAGCCCTTACCCCTGGTCCCAGAGTCCCCTTTTCCTTTTCTCTCATAATGGAATTCAAAATAGGAATCATAAAACTTTCTGTTTTACCTGAACCTGTTCCTGTTGAAACAACAATATTTTTTCCAGCCAGTGCTTTTTTTATTGAATTTATTTGATGTTTAAATAAAGGTCTTTTATATACAGGAAATTTTTCCGAATCTAATTTATAAAATTCCGGTGATAATATACCTTCTTTAATTAATTCATCTATAGTTTTTTCCTTTAAAAACGCATCTGTAACATCAAGATAGGGCCCTTTAGCTATCTCATTAGGCTTATTTAACTGTTCTTCAAACTGCCTATGATAATCCTGATCTTTTATTTTAAATGTTGTTAAAAGGTATCTCTTATACTTATTAACTATATTCTTCGAAGCTTCAAGTGGTCTAAAATCCACTTTTATTTTCCCCCTTTATTATTTCAACAGTAAATTCTGTTTCTTCATCACTTAAAAATTCATACCTTCTGTAAGCTATTTTTTTAGGAAGTGAATAATCCTCTTCTAGCACAAGTACTTTTTTAAAAGTATCATAAAGTAATACCGTCCATTCATCATCATATTTAACCTTTAAGTTAACCCTGTTAAAAAACTTCTTATCTAAAAAAGTAATTTTAACTGAACTTACTTCATGCCATAATTTTTTAACTCCATTTTCCATAACATAAATATTTCCATAATAGACACCAATATGCTTACCATTTTTTATATTACCAATTAGATACTCTTTGTTTAATTTTTCTTTAAAGATTCTAATTCTAAGCCATTTTAATTTTATAACCTTATCAGATAAATCATAGGGATTAGTAGTATCAATATCTTTTTTATAGATCTTTCTTTTGTAAATACCAAAACCATATTCATCTTCTTCAATAGAATAAATAACTACAGTATGTAATCCATTTTTAAAATTTCCTTTAAGATTTAACTTTCCATTTGAATTAGATAGGTTTATATTCTCAGCAATTTTCTCTTTTGTATCTTTATATATAATATCTACAACACATTTACCCTTTCCTAATATTTCAAAATTCCCATTAAGTATTTTGTTTATTGGATCAAATGAAAGATTGGCTGATTTAGCAATACATTTCGATAATATTGTCATTATTTCAACAATTTCATCATTATATTTAAGATTAACAGAATATTTTAAACCATTTTCTGAAAAATAACTTAAATATCTTCTAAAATTAAATTTATATAAACCATTTATATATTCACCATCTTGTTGGGTTTCTGGATCATTATTTATTATCAGCGATAAATTTCCCGCACCAGGGAAATCAACAAAGAGGTTATCACCGATATCTTTATACCAAAGATTTTCTTCAGAATTTATCTTCCATACTTCATCATCAAACTTCCATCTTAAATATGGTACTTCAATTTGTAATCTGTATTCTTTATTAAATATATTTATTGAAAACAAAGCATAAGTTTTCTCTGTGGTTAAACTCAATCCATACACATGTCCTTTGTCAAGCTTGTCCATATTAATGGCTTTAATATTAATTTCATTTTCGACTTCAATAACAGCCTTATCAGTAAATACGTAAGGTGCATCAATAAATTCATATTTTAATCCTGGCATTAAGATGTATTTGCCTATTCTTCTAATGCCATTTGTTCCAGGTATATCAATACTAAATTCAACTAATGAAGGTTTTATTCCAATTAAAGATAAAAGATTTATCTGTATTGCCCATCCTCCATTACCATCCTTAAGTTCAAACTGTTTAAAGCATACTTTATTAGCAATATCACTCAGGCGATGTCTTTTACCATTAATAACTATTCCAATTCCATCTATATTTTTTTTATTGTTTATTTTAAAAAGTATATCAGGGTGAGATTTATAAACTGGTAGAATTTCATTTTCTTCAGAAATTGCTGCAATACCCGTTATTAGACCTTTTTTTTGAAGCCCTTCATAGACTTTACCTGATGGGGATAGAGGAGTATTATCTATAAATATAATTGAATTGTATTCAAGCTCTAAATAGTAAAATGAAAAATTATTAAATTCCTTCTTTTCAATCAAATCATCTGAATCCACTATGATATTAGGTTTAGATAAAATATATATAGTTCCTGAATGTATATTAGTGTTTTGTCCTAGCTCATCAAATAATATATAACTGCGTTCTGGTATATTAAACTTTCGACTTACCCCAGTAATTACTGTAACAACAATTTTATCAAACATATTTTTTGTTGGAACTTGTATACTTTTTTTAACGGTTTTATAACCACCAATTATACTGTAGGTGTCAAGATTAGTTTGATAAATAATATTATCATTTACTTTTATCTTTACTTTAACTTCATCTTTAAACTCATTATTTTTAAATTTTTGAGATGGTATAACCAAATTAATAACATGCTTTTCAAAATCAAAAGTAAAATAAGGAGAAGTAAACTGCTTATTATCTCTTTTTTTCCCTGATGCTGCTATTTGAACATCTGTCAAAAACCTTTCAGAGGTATTTGCCCAAACTAAAAACTGCAGAGTAATTCTGTTTCTGGGGTTTTTAGGAAGGCTACCTCCCCAGTACTTTGAATCGATAAGCTTTATTATCCTTCTTATAAGAAATCTTGCTTTTCTTTCTAATAAACCAATATATAACTTTGTAGATTTACGCAATCTGTATATACTGGTATATCCTGATATTTTTAGACTTACTTCTTCTTTCTCACTAGTCAATGAATCTGCTATAAATTCCGTTAAATACTTCAAATCACTGGAAAGGCTTGGAGTTATGTTTCGATTAATGTTAATATCATAAAATGTATAAACAAATTCAAAAAAGTCATTAATATAATAATTAGGAATAATACCATGGATTAATATGTTAATAACATAATCATTTCGGTTGGTTTCAGAATTGGTATATTTAAAAAGCCCATATTTATCAAGAGTTTCAAAAAAGAGTTGTCCAATATCACGACGTTGCATTGCATTAAGATTTATTTTTAAGGTTTCACAAAACCTGTCCCAATAATTTCCTTCTGTATAATCCCTTATTCCTATTTGGACCATTGCCACGGAAACAACAATGTCAGGATTATTGAAACTTTTATTACTTATTCTAGTTAATAAATTATTTCTTACAATATCTAATAAGGCTCTATATTCATTTTCAGACAGGTAAACTTCTCCAAGCAGTCTGCTCTTTTTTTGAAAAAATTTATCAAACTTCTTTTTAAATTTACCATATGAATACTTAACCAATCTCACCAACCTCATTTCATTCTTGTTAAATAGAATCATAATTTTATTTTAAAAATATTGAGATTGCTTGTAATAAACCAAATTTTTAAAATTTTTGCATATTATTAATTTAATTATAGCCACATATCTTTTTTTATTTAACAATCTAGATTGATGAATTGTAGTATGTAGCAATGAATATAATAGGCCTGTGGCAGTTTACCAAAGTACAAATTTTTACTTATAATAATCTTTCTCTTTACTTTTTTTTCCTCCTTCAACAAAATTCTCCTATATTTCGACATAAAGTTTTTATAAATAAAAAAGATCATGAATAAATACTTTTTAGCATTTTATCCATGACCTATAAGATAAAACTATTTATTTTCCCAATCTACTTAATGCGATTTTGCAAATTAATCCGGTATTCCTTTTGCAGAAAAAAATAGCACTAATTCCAGCATAATTTAAAAAGATTTCAAAATATTAAAGATGTTATTCTAAAATTTTTCATACTTTCACGGTATATTAGCATTCTAAGATAAAGAGAAAACCGGTGGGTTTTCAGCCCAACCGGTTATCATATTAAGTACCTACTTCTTCAGCAGCCAGACGAACAACTTCTTCGTTAATGAGTTCTTTCTTTGCTTGACAGCCAGCAAATAAAGAATAGGAAGCTATTTTGTTAATCAGTCTAGGCCAACCCCTAGATGAGGCAAAGGAACGGTACTCTTGTTTCTTCATGCCTTTGCAACAATATTTACTGTAATTCCTGTTATTCTTGCTATTTGTCTTTTTGATAATCCCTCAATCCCTTTTAATTTTCTTAAACAGGAACATATTTCTGTGAAGTAACTATTTGAGCAAGTAATATGCATGAATAAAGCAACTGCCATTCTGCTTTTCACAGTTTGGCGGTTAATTTTCGTAACGATGTTCTTCTTTTTTGTGCTATATGCATCTATTTTGCCCAATATCTTTTTTTGCACTCAAGAGTTACCCAAAAATAGCAAATTGTTCAAATCCCAAACCCGCTATACATCAGCCTTTTGCCCCCTCAATCTTCACAACGCTTTCTGTATGCCTTGATCGTTTGAAAAGGATAAGTTTTCCTGGGAACAGCATCATATTGCGGTTTATATCGCAAAGCTCGCACACTTCCTGATTTTGCGCATAAGAAATCGCCTGTCCTTAAGCTAACGATTCCGATAAATGGACGAATTGGCTAAAATGCCTAGGCTGAAATTCTACGAATTCATGAGGATTTAAGGCTTACTGTCCAAAATTAGGGGGTCAATCCGATGTTCTTTCTTGAATAAAAAAAACAAGGGTATCAGCCATAGTTTTTACTGATACCCCATAAACCTTTTTAAATATTAATTATTATTTAGGCAATAAGCCGCTGATAAATACAATAAGTAATAATTTTTGTTCCATTAACCAAAGCATCTAAATTAAACTTCATTTCCGGATGGTGTAGTCCCGGCTCCAAATCAGCACCTAAGCCAATATAAGCTGTTTTAATTTTTCCTTTTGTACTATAGTAATGGAAATCTTCACCACCAGGAGTTACTATAGGGTCTAAAGCTTTGCCTAATACAGCTTCAATAGCTTGTTTGGCTCTAGCCACCATCTCCCCATCATATTCGGCTCCTGGTACACCACCTTTTATCGTGACTTCAGCTTTAGCTCCTACAGTAGCAGCAGCATTTTCAATGGCATTACGGGTTTTCTCAATTAATTCTTCCATAGCATCATTAGTTTGCGCCCTTAAATCAAAGACCATATCTGCTGAATCGGGAATTATATTATGTGCCGTTCCACCGGCCACAAATTTAGTTGTTTTTACAGAGAAAGGAACTGAAGGATTAAGCTTAATAGCATTTACTGCATTTACAACAGCAGCCCCTGCATCAACTGTATTAATACCTAAATGGGGGCGAGCCCCGTGGGAAGCCAAGCCTTTTAACTTAGCAGTAACTACATATGATGAACCATGGCATAAAGCCGGTGTAGCCTGACCTAACTTAGCCTCTTGAATGGGGCGTAAATGAATTCCAATCATTTCTTCTACATCATCTAAAAGACCACTGGCTAGCATAGCTTCTGCTCCACCTAAAACTTCTTCAGCTGGCTGGAATACAATTTTTAAAGTCCCTCTCTTGATCCCAACTTTAGCAATCTCTAAAGCAGCCATCAAAACCATAGTACTATTAGCATCATGACCACAGGCATGGATATTAACATCTTCCCCATTAATTTTAAAAGCTAAGGCATCCATATCAGCTCTTAGGGCAAAAACAGGTCCAGGTTCTTTTCCCTTTAAAATACCAATAACACCTGTTGTATTCCCAACATTGGTTATTACTTGAAAACCTGCTTTTTCCAAAGCCTCTTTTAAGTACTGAGCAGTTTTTACTTCTTCCCAGCCCTTTTCCGGCAAATTGTGCAAGTCTTGATAAACTGTGAGAATTTCTTCTCTTTGTTCTTCAATTTTTTTTAAAAGTTCCATCAATATCACCTTCATTTAAATTTAAACAAAAAACCGCATGATCAGCATAGCAATTAAAGCATTCATTATACAGATTCCAAATAAAATTCCATAATGTCTAGAATTTACTTCGGCAGTACCTAAAAGACGACCAGCATATTGAATTTGAGCACCCATTAAGAAAATAGCGGGAGTTAAAATGGCAAGATGTTGTCCAGTAAGTAACCCATCGTTAAATAAACCAACAGCTACACCTACTCCACCCCCCATGGATAGCCAAGCGCCCATTAATACCGTGGCTCCTTCACCCGGTAAACCGAAAACAGCCATTATTGGGCCAAATATTTTACCTATTAAAGTTAAAATCCCAGTAATTTTTAAAGCCTGAATGATGACAAAAGCCATAATTACGTTAGGAACAATATTAGAAATACCTATATTCCAACCTCTGCGAGCACCTTCCACAAAAACATCTGTAACCATTTTTTTCTGAGTAGTTTCAGTAGACATGATTTTCCCTCCTTAAGCCTGAGCCTGGGTATCTTTAGCTTGTTTTTTATTTACTGTTTTTAAATAGAAACGCATTACGTTAGCACCAAAGACTTTCATAACAAACATAATTACCAAGGGAATAATCATTGGTACTTTAACAGCAGCTGACCCATCAGGATTAGTTAAAGCAAAAATAGCTGCACCTGTAGCAAAGAAATTAGTGATAGTAGCACCAGCAGAAAACTGAAAAGCACAAAAAATACTGCGCTCATCATCATTTATTTCTTTATTTTCATAGAGCATTTTAGTCATCCCGGCACCAGCATCAGTACTTTGTAGACTAGCAATTAAGCTTAAGCCTGCAGAACCTGGTATGCCTAAAAGTGGTCTTAAAAGAGGAGTTAATAACTTTCTAGCTGCTTCCAAAGCACCTAAATATTCAACTACAGCAACTACCGCTAAGGCAAACATTACTGTAGGTACAAGGTTTAAAGCAAATAAAAATCCATCCTTTGCACCTATACCACCTTTACCTCTGAAAGTAAAATTGGCACCACCATCTCCAACAATACTACCAAATTTACCGTTTAGAACTGTAAAATCAAAAACTCTGTATCATCCAGTAGCCTTGGCTAATAAACCAGAGAAAAAGACAATAGCAAAAATAAGAGCAATATAACTGACAATAGTAACTTTTTGTTCTTGCTTGTGTTCCATTTTTTTGCCTCCTTAATTTTTATAGCTAATTAAATTTTCCTGGCCAGAAAAAATTTATACCTAAGTGGTTTGATAATATAATAGTATACAACCTACTACTTGTCTATAATAAATTGAAAAAATATATCAATTATATAACACAAACAAATTGATTTCAGAAGTTATGATAATTATGCTACCCAGCGCAGTGTTAGTTGTTGCTGGTAAGCTTCTTTCAGCAGTTTATCTCGTAGCTTCGAGATTTGGGTTTGCCTGATATGCTCCAGCATTTCTTTGATTAGCCGGAATATGTCAGCCATTACAGCAAATATTTGTACTTTCTCCAGGCCACGAACAGGTAACTTTTTATGGCGCATTACACTGTCCAAGCTATTGGATTCCTGGGCAAAGTACAACGGGTGGTCTACTTGGCAAAGCATCTTTAAATCTGCATTTACATTTTCGGGTAGAAGAGCATTGAAACATAATCTGGTAAAAACGCTCTTTACCAACCATTTTGCGAAAATCACTCATACAGTTATGTTTATAGAACATCCGTTAGTGATGGTACAACAATACAGTTACTGTAATAACATTTTCCCTCCTTGGCAAACAAAAAAGCCATCCCTTTTCGAGATGACTTCTCTTTTAATGTTATGCTGTCTGCTACATGCCCTGGGTAAAATCCGATAAGCCTTTGCGTTCCTGCTTCACGCCATTGGCAAAAGCCAGCGTCTTTTCCCATGTCTTTTCGGTTTCATATTTGAGAAACTCATAAAGAGGATTAAATCCTCGGCTTCATCATACTTTTGCAGGCACTCGTAATAGATCCGTGCTTTTTAATTCGACCGGCCGCTCCTCATTTTCAATATACCTGTGCTCATCAAATGAAAACATGTACGTTTCCCAGCTTCAATACACGGTTACCGTCGGCAGGCAAACAGACGAGCTGGACGGGAACGCCATTGCCCTCGACAATAGCTTTATTCGGGAAAATGCCAAGACAGAAACCCTTAGGCACGCTGCAGCAAGCCAGGTTAAATACGACCTGATAGGCAAAATCGCCGAAGGCACCACTCTCACCCGACGTACGGTCGCGGCCATACTGGCAGGCCTTGAAAAACCGGAATTTTCCTGCTTAAAGCAGAATCCTGAAGAGTTTATTGAAAGTAATACTCTTAATAAAAGAACAAAAGGCTACAATGATTGTTGAGCATATCTCTTATGACCAGATTGAAAAGCAGTATGAAAGCAGCATTTTTACCGCTAAAAAAAGCTCAAGTGATTTTACCAAAGCATTCCGGGCTAAGAAAAATATCCAGGATTATGTATTTACAGACGGAAACACAGAAAAAAGCGTGGAGCGCCGCTTTGCCGAAGGATAGTACTGACGAAGTCTGCGTCTATGCCAAGCTGCCGAAAGGCTTTGCCATTCCAACTCCGGTTGGGAATTATTCTCTGGACTGGGCGATTGCCTTTTATGAAGGAACGGTAAAGCACATTTATTTTATTGCTAAAACAAAAGGAACAATGGAAAGCCTGAACCTGCGTCCTATCGAGCAGGCAAAAATAAAATGCGCCAGGAAACTTTTCAATCAGCTGTCCACAAGCAAGGTCAAGTATCATGATGTAGACAGCTACCAGAGCCTGCTGAATATTATGGGCAAGCTGTGAATACGGCTTGCCCATAATAGTTTACATCTTAAAAAATAAAATTATCTTGAAGAGATTTGGTTTAATAATATCTTTGCCTATCCTGTCTCCTCACCCCCTGCAAAACAAAAAAATAAGGGTAAAACCACACACTCAATGTGCTTCGAGCGGCGAAAAGCCATTAAAAGAAAACACATGGATATGTTTCCTTTTAGTATATCCTAATTTTTCCTTTGTAAAGCCAGTCAGGAATTACTGTATAGCCTTTTACTCGAGAATGATTAGCAAAAATAAGTCTGGTTGTTCGCACTGCAGTATATGCGTTGTAAATAAGAGCATCTTGCATTTTGTGGTAATTGACGTCATATAAATCTGTATCTATTGTGTGAGCTTCCCTTTTCAAACATGATATAAATGCCGTTTTGATATGGAATCTCATCTATCATCGTCCAATCAAGTCGTGGCAAACCATTAAAGAGCATGTGAAGGACGTACTTTATCTGTTTCTTTTTCAAGGTGAATCAGTCTTTCTAACTCAGGAATCCACTCGCCCAATGCCTTACCTTTAAGAAGTAGCCAAAATTTACTTAGATGGGGCAGCAGGTTTTCATTATAAACTTTACCTGCCAAAACAATAAAGTTATCGTGCTCTATATCAGAAACCTTACGTAGTTCGTTTAACACTATGTCTCCCCAATTTCGACGCTCCTGGGCACTTTTCTCCTTTAGTGTTTCGTTATAAGGCTCAATGACCCTATCCTCTGACACCAAACCATACTTTACAGAAAGAATAAATATCTTATCTGCAACAAGCTTTGCAAAATCATATGCCAGCCGGAGTCTCGGGCTTTCTGATACAATTCTCTTGCCGGACACATATAAGTTTTTTACTACTTGTACAAGAAATCAAAGTAACTTTTGACATAAACACTCTCGTCTTTTTATTTTCTTTATAAATTGTTTCTGTAATATAAACCTCGCTAGAAAAATCAATTAAATTAAATATTAAAGTTTTGTCTTTATACCTAAATGGCATAACAAATCGCTTACAAGTATTTCAAAAGGGTTTACAATAACATCTGTTATATCCTCATTAATATCTGTTGGCCAATATCTTGATAGAACAAAATACTTTCTGCCAACATTATAATTGGTCCCAAATCCTGCCCAATTTGCTAATGTCATAACCAATAAATACGCCTTGGCATCCGGATAACTTTTTTTAAGTTTGTGTTCTCTTTTTTTAAAATCCTCTTCCCATTTATGCCTATTCCATCCAAGCTGCGTTTTGCACTCAATAATTGCTTTTACTTTATTATTTTTCCATATAGATATATCAGGTCTTAGAGAACCTCGTTTCCGTTCAATAGATTTTTCAGAAAACACTTGAAAATTAGGAGCAGTCTTTTCCAGAATAAGCTTTAAATAAAAAAGTACAGTTTCAACAAAAAAGTCAGCTCCTGCTGCATATACCTTTTACCTAAAAATTCTTTTATTTTAACTTGAGAGTTATAATATGCTTTTAATCGCAATAAAATTGCTGCACTTATTTCTTTTTCTGTTAAATTAAAAACAACTTTTTCCCTTAAAAAGTTGTAATGCTTAATCAATTCAGCTGAACTATTAATATAACACTCATATAACTTTTTTTCGCTATCTATCAACAAACCAGACATTACACTCCACCTCGACAAGCAGCCATTAACTTTTTCTTATCCTCCTCCAAGTCCAAGACATGCATTTTTCTATGACAGTTGGGACACAAAGCCACAGTATTATCTAGAGTATCAGTTCCACCTCTTGATAACCATTCAATATGATGTGTTTCCAAATATGGTTCTCCATCTTTATTTTTAAATGGCGCCTCCTTTTCACAAAGCTGACAAATACCATTTGCTCGTCTTTTGGCGTATTCTGAAACATAAGCATTGCGTTCATATGTAGTTGTTACAACATTCCTTACGCTTGTTTTTTCTGACTGAGACTCTTTTGCTCTTTGAGCAAGCATTCCATCGTCCAATCTCTTAGCTTGCTTCTCCTTTTTTTCATATTTAGTTTGAATTAAAGAGTAATTAACTGCTATAGTAGCACCTTCTCGAACAACTTTTAATGGAAATATCCAGACTTTTCTTGGTATACCATTTTCTCCTTTTTGTACTTCCTGATAAGGTTTTTCAATGAGTTTTACTTGTCCTATATATACATACTCTTTTTCTTTAAAAACCTCAAAAAGATGCACATTTACTCCGTTTTCATTTGACTCTGCTAACGTTCTATTCTGAGCAAAAGTCAAACTTTGGTCACCATTTTTTCCCATACCGGTATAATGAAGAACATCACCACCCCATTTATCTTCATAAAGTTCCTTGGTATGGTCCGAGATAATCACTAGGGTATTTGTTTTTTTAGAGCGCCTCATTCCACCCATATTCCCACACTTAAATATATCAATCAACCGATCATTTGTAATAACTTCACCAAATTTTAATCCTGGTTCAAAACTCATAATAATTCCCCCCTTAGCTTCTTAATGAAGGGAATATCCGCCGGGGCAAACTGGAGCGTGAATTAGAATACTGTCGGCCTGGCCTACATTAATGAAATGAACCTTTAATTCCTTTAAACCTGTAATTAATGAGCTATCTGACTTGTTTTCTGAAAGGGGTTTTTCTGATACAGTGTTACTCTCTACCGCTTGAGCAATAGTAGAATTGCTTGTGGAATTTTCATTTCCGCCGCTGCATCCACTAATTATCAAGATAATCAGCATTAAAATTATTGATATACTTGCGGTAGTTCTATTTTTAATGAGTCTCAACACGTTTATTCCACACCTACTTATCGAAGAAATCATCCATCAGTTCTTTAACATGCTCTTTTCTGTTTTCAGTAGCTGTTTTGTCAATTTCCCAGGTAATGGTAATAACATCACCCTCTTTTGCTTCCTTGGGTAGCTTTTCTCTTGGGATTGTAAAAGAAGAACGGTCTTCACGTTCTAATATTGCTAAATCGCCTTCAAAGCGGTCAATAATATACATGATTTACCTCTCAAACTAGTTCATCTTAAAACATAACTTTATAGTGTTCTTTGTACGTCCTAAATGAGAAAAAAATATATGACATTCATACCCTAAACCAGGCTTTAGATTATTTCCGTTTAAAACCATTATCCGCAATTCTCGAATAAAGTTGATGCCCTAGTTTATCATGTTCTTAATTTAATCCACCATCTAGACCCAGGTATAGTCTGCTCAATTAGCAACGATGAAAAAATATCTAACCTATTGCAATCTCGCAATGTTCTTAAATCCTCTCTAAAATGATGTCCTCTTCCCTTCGAGTCATACTTATAAATCTCATTCTTAACGAGGATTTCCATACATCCCTCTGGGTCAATTTCATTTATTCTGTTTTGACGCATCCATTCACTAACTATCCTATCTACTTTATTAACACGTGATATTATTTCATTTGTTAAATACCTCTTCTTAGGCATCCAATCCACACTCCCTTATATATACTCTTTAAAAAATGAGAGCTTCTTATTTAGTCCGTTTTTCTTTTTCATCTGTTGAATTATTAATTTATCTAGCTTTTGACTAACACGCACCACTTTCTTTTAACTTAGCTTCTTCTCATCTATAATTAAAAGAGATAGTCTTTCTCTTAACAAGTTGACTTGACTCATTCGACCAAACATCACCTTTATTCACATAAATTAACATATATTGAGAATATACCACGTTTACATATTAAGGTAAATATTAAATTGTCTAATTATGTAAATTTTCAAACCCAGATATACCTCTTCTTTTCCCAGGAAATGGTATTGATTCAAAACAAAAAAGAAGCCCCCGATTATCTCAGAGGATGCAGTGATTAGAGTAATGCTGTGCTACTA